>CACWOG010000215.1 GCA_902762455.1 uncultured Bacteroidia bacterium
AAATAGCACCTATAGTTAACGGGTTAACGGATTTTCGGATTAACGGTTTAACGAATGGGATGGTGGGATGAGGATTAAGGGCTGTAAGGCCTGTAACGACCATAACGCCAGTAAGGGCAATATGGGCGGAAAGGGATTAGGGGCTGTAAGGGCTGTAACGCCTGTAGGGGCAGATGGATTAGGGGCTGTAAGGCCTGTAACGACCATAGGGGCAATGGGCGATGTGCGGGATAAGGGGATAACGGATTAACGACATACCATTATTTTCTATTCATTATGCTTTTTGCTAGCAAGTAAACCCTAGTTCCAATACTTTGTGGCCAACGATCAGTAGGAACTGTGTCCAATTGTATTGCCCTGTCAATTGCCAAGTCGATTGTTTCAAGCAATTTGGTTGCATCATAATCCGATTCCTGATAATGCCCCATTAGCTCTTTCATTCGTTTTTTCAACCATGTATTTCCACGCTTGGAGTTCTTCTTGTTTGCTGCAAGAAGATTCATGTTTTGTTTGCTGTAACTCTTTATGTCTTCCAAATGCAATAACAGCCAAAGTTCAAAACAGGGGTTGCTGACACAAAAATTCATATTTTCATTCTGCGAACAGTACCTCGCAACAGATGACAACATTTTTGCTGTCCATCTGTCCCTGTCAATAACCAACCATAATTGGTCATCTTCCCTAATGTTGTATTCGTCCATAAAATCACGAATTTGGCTGTACACATTCTCGGGACTGGAATCATCATCGTTCCTATGTAAAACTTCGACATGAACACTAGGGTCGCACAATGAGACTTTCATAGCCTCAAAGTAAATGTTTTCCGTATTCCGACCTTCGGCTGCGATGACAATCAACCTCGCAGATTTTACCCCTTCGGGACGCTCAAAATTTCTTCGCTGTCTCATCTGTTCCTACCATTTTAAACTTTTTATCGAAGCGAAGAATGGTATAGCACCATATCTTCCCTGTAAATAACCCTTGCGAATATCCTCCCTAGGTTTGTATTCCGCCAAAGATGTAAGATGAGAAGCCCCATCCTTTCCCTTTTCGACAAACCAAACTTCATCTGCACGAATGATTTCCAAGTCCAAAAGATTGGATTCGTGAGTCGTACAAATAAGTTGAGTGTCCCGCTCCTTGTCGAGAAATGCAAAATAATATTCCAAAAGCTTTTGTGAAAGCATAGGATGCATACTGCGGTCTATCTCATCAATAAGATATACAGATGTATTCAGTTTTAAGTCAATAAGCATAGGAATGAAGTCAATCAACCTAATTGAACCGTCAGATTCTTCTCCCATCTCAAACGAAACTTCTCCGCCGTCCGCTGTTCTATGTATTGCAGTTTGCTTGAAAATATTAGTATAGCCATTTTTGTCTGTTTCAAAGAAATAAGCAGAAGAATCGGACGGAGAGGCAACAACAAATGTCTTATTGTTTTCCGCTTCAGAAAGAAGGTCGTTTACAATGCCATTCGGCAAATCTATATCTTCTTTATTTATTTTAGTTCTCCTTATATCAACTATTCCCGTATTAAAATACTCAAGAAGCGACTTTGTTGCATTTGCAAAATCCTTGTCTTTTTCTGCGCGAATAGATATGCCATCATATCGTGACAGAGGGAAGATAATCTTCAAGTCATCTTTAAACCAGCGGTATGCAACATTGATTGTTGGCAAACCTTTTCCGTTTCGCTTGACATATTCTGCCAAAAAACTATCAGTTATAGGTGTGCTTTGACTGATAAACCCAAGCAACTGTTGGACTTCTCCATTGCCGTTAATTGTTCCAAAGTTAAATACATTACCGTCTGGAGTAACTTTTCTGCTGTATATTTCCTTGTCGGTACGGCTGTTGATTTCATACAACCATTCCTCCACTATGCCCTTAATCGTAAATTCCACACCATAAGCGAAAAAACGCTTGTCGGCCTTAAACTCAATTTCTATTTTAGATGGCGTATTGTTGGTCGCAGACAATTTGAACGGCTCAATACTTCTTTTAGGCACACTGCCCAAAGCAATTTTTTTCAGTACATCAACGGCCTTGATTATGTTGCTTTTGCCAGAAGCATTTGCACCATATATAATGCCAGCTTTCAGTACAGAAATGTCATCTCGTTTTTCAGCACGGCTCACATGTTCACTGTGCGTTGTGCTCTTTCCTGCAATGAAACAAATCTCAGTTTCTTCCTTGAAAGAAAATAAATTTTTTACAACAACTCTTAGTATCATAGCAATGTCAAATTGTTTCTAATTCGGTGCAAAATTAGACAAATATTTTTAATTACGCATATATTTTGTCAAATGTTTACAAAAAAAATAACAAACAAGGGATTATGGTTTGGCGTACCTGCCGAAGTCGAGGTGGTTGAGGAAGCCATCTTTGCAGTAGCGTTGTATGTAACGCTCTGCTGAACGGACGGAAATTTGCAGTTGCTGGGCAACGGCAAGAAAGGTCTGGCGGTCGAACTCGGACGGCAGATGCTCAAAGAAAACTTGCTTGATGACCGTGGGAGCCGATGAGGCGACAACGGAATCGGAAACAGGTAAACTGCCAAAAATCTTGGCAGTGTGACGCAAAAGGATTTTCGCCATAGCAACAGCGGAGGCAAAATCCTCATCGGAACAAACTAGCGATGCTTGAATGTCGCCAGTCTCCATAATGCGCAGGGTGGAAAATATCATCGCCAAACGATAGGTTATAAGCCCAAACCGACGGACAGAGGCGACAAAATCCAAACCGAAAAGGTTTGCATAGTCGTTTTGCACCTGTGCAAAAAAGTCGTTGAACCTGTCCTGCTGACTTTGCGTGAGCGAAAAACATAATGGCTGACTGGTCTTCAAGAAACGATAAAGTTCGTAGAACTGCTTGCCGTATTCGATAAAATAACTGTCAAGGGATTGCTCGGTCTTGGCAAATACATTGTTCCAAACCAAACGAATGTTCATGTAGTAGAAAATGAAACGACTGAACAATCCATTTTCGGCATTCGGAATCAGGGAAAGTATTTGCTGAGGTGTGCCAGACAACAAAGTTGACAGGCAGGGCTTTGTGAGTTCGACGAACTCACGGTCTTTCCTTCGCGAATATGAAATCATTTCGTGATGGAAAGCTTTGCGCAATCCATCAGAGAAATTGCCGTGGTCGGACTTGAATGTGTTTGCAAGTGTGTCGCCTTCGGTCTCGAACATAAGACCTACCCCACCATTGTCGTTCAGTATCTGGTAAACGGAGGTGGCCGAACTGTTTGCAGGGATAAGCAAGGTCTTAATGAGCGGCTCTTTGGGCGGCTCATTATTCTTTTTGTCGGCATTGTATTCGGCTTTCTTCTGCTTGTACTCTTCCAGTTCGGCGGCATAAAGCTGCTTGAGTTCGTCGTGAATAGGCTGAACGATGTGCTTGCACAAGGAAAGCCTACCCTTGCCGGCCGATGCTTGAGCGGTGATAAAAACAAACAGGTTTGGAAAAACTTCGCGTTCCCCATATATGCCATGGACACCAGGCAGACAGGCGGAAACCACCGCGAGGGAACCGAGCAACAAAAGGTCGGCATCTTCGTTGGAATTTGCCAAACCGACAATCTGAGCGAAAAACGCTGGAAGCGTATCGCTGATAAGGTTAGAGAAAGTTGGCATTTCGCCAGCTTCATCAAATTCTTCGGACTTGGAAACAGATGTGGCTTGTGGAAACTCCGACATTCTGGCGGAGTTGGCGGAGTTGACGAATCTGGCAAAGTTGGCGGAGGCATTTATGCCATCTTTGCCAATTCCGCCACTTTCGCCACTGGCGGAATGCTGGCGGAATTTGTAAGCCGAACGATGTGAGGGCAATGTTATGCCTGCGGTTTTGGCAAGATGAAAAAATGACCTGATTGTAACGCCGTGACCGTGCGAAGCAAGACAGGCGTTATATTGCTTGTCGGTAGCGGAGGAAGTGTAATCGTGATGAAATCTGCTGATGCGATGGAAGCAAGAACGGCCATTTTCGCCAAGTGCATTGACGAGGGCGAAACCAAGGGTAA
>CACWOG010000216.1 GCA_902762455.1 uncultured Bacteroidia bacterium
AATTATTGGAACGGCAAAGACTTATTTTATTTTTCTGAATTTTGAAGTGAAACAGGAAGAAAAAGCGATACCGAGTTTCAGCCAAAACGGGGGAAATAATTCAATTTTGGCTGAAACTCAGATTATGTACAAGTTGATTTATTGCTTTTCGATATGCCTTTTCCAAAATTCCTTTGTCATAAACATACGAGCGAACTTTTTATCATCCAACTTTTTGGTAATCAACACAAAAGCAAATGTTACAGCAAAGGCAAAAATCGCACGCACAAGTATTACGCCAGTCCAGTGCCCACCTGCACCTATAATTAATATGGTATCCTCGAAAATGCTATGGAACAAGCCCATAAGCGTCATTGCGAAGAAAATATCCTTTGGCTTCACACCCTCCTTCCTACCCTCGTCAACAATAAGTCCGCCACCGTAGGCAAGCCCCATTGTCATACCGATTACCGTCAGCGGCAACATACGCTCGCTTATGCCAAGCCAGCCAAGCAAAGGCAGGAACATCCGATTTATAAACTTCATAAAACCAATGACTTCGAGCAAATGCACAAACACCACAAGCGTAAATATCACAGCAATTATAAGTCCGTAATTTTTCAGTTCGTTCAACGCCCACTCGCCCCAACCGAGATGTCCAGGGACAAGAAATTCCGGCATTTCAACAGTTTCCTGCAATGTTCCCGTGAGCGAATATATACCATTTAATATTGCTCCTATCGCAATCGCACCAAGAAAACGAATGAGGAACATTATCCAGAATTTTACGCCAGTTTTTTTTGCAATGCCGACTTCTACGGGAATCGTATGCGCCAAAAGGACCATCGTAAGCAGAATGGTAAGCTGTGAATGCGTAAGTGGTTCACTTAGTGAGGGATAAATCGAAAACAGCGACAAAAGTCCTCCATAAATGTTGACAACCATCGCCGAGAGCCACACTATTGCAGTTTCGGCAGGCAAACCCACAATGCCCATCACAGGTTCGAGCACACCGCTGATATACGGCAGAACGCCAAATTCCTGAATCAGACGAATCACAATGGAAACGGGAATCATCAGCTTGAAAAGAATCCAGCACGATGATGCCGTCCGTTTCAGACAGTACTTGAAAAAATCGGCTATACCAGCAAAACTCACAGCCATCAATGACTTATACCTGCGTAAAATCGCCGTCGCTTAACATTCCGGCAACCTCTGGATTGTTTTTCTTGAGTTCGTCGAGACGCTCCGAAGTTGTCTTTGCCACCTCGGTGTTTTTCTCTACAAGGTTTTCGTCAACTACAAAATTGAAATTGAAACTGCCATTGTCGAGTTTTGTGCGTACAAAGTTCAGAATCACTTCCTTGCGTTCAGCCAAACGTATCTGCATGGCAGAATCCTCAACTTTCAGGACGTAAGCTCCAGATTCATCAACTTCGGGAATATGGTTTCTAAAATAGCTGTTCCAACGCGTTCCTGCAGGACATTTCTCAGCCACGAAAGCCAACCAAGCCTCCGTAACATCGGAACTGGAAAATTCCTTATTGCCCCAGTTTGCCACCGAAGTAGCAACTTGAGCCGTCTTTTCTGCATTGGAAGCATTGGACGTTCCGCCAAGACCTACAATCTTGTTGAGCAAGCCCGACTTTGTGCCATCAGTCTGCGGAATATTGCTAACTGGTTGCGATTTAGGTTGCTCTGGCTGTATAGGCTTTGGTGCAACTGGTGCCGGTGCAGGCTTCTGCTCCTGTGCAACTGGCTTTGACACAACTGGTTGTGGCTGTGATTGCGCAACCGAAGGTTTCGGTGCCTGCTGCTGCGGAAGAGCAAATACCGATGACGAAATATTGCAAATCTTGAGCAACGACAACTCCACCAGAAGCCTCTTGTTCTGCGAAGTCCTGTAGCTCATATCGCAGGAGTTAGCAATCTGTATAGCATTGAAAAGGAACGGAACCGAACACTTCTGTGCAAACTGAAGATATTTTTCCTTGGTCTTGTCGCCAACTTCAATCAAATTTATCGTATTGGGGTCCTTGCAAACCAGCAAATCGCGGTAATGCGAAGCTAGTCCGTTTATGAAATATCCGCCTTCAAAACCTTTCTTCAACACATCGTCGAAAATGTTAAGAGCCTCGGCGTAATTGCCTGCCAATAATGCATCGGTAATCTTGAAATATATCTCATAATCAAGCACATTCAAGTTCTTGATTGTATCCTGATAAGTTATATTCCGTCCGCAGAAACTTACTATCTGGTCGAATATTGAAAGTGCGTCACGCATAGCGCCGTCGGCTTTCTGCGCTATCACATGCAACGCATCCGACTCAGCCTCAATGCCTTCCTGCTTTGCCACATACTCCAGTTGCTTACGGATGTCCTCGACACTGATGCGGTTGAAATCAAAAATCTGGCAACGAGAAAGGATAGTCGGCAAAATCTTGTGTTTTTCGGTAGTTGCAAGTATGAAAATGGCGTGCTTTGGCGGTTCTTCCAAAGTCTTCAGGAATGCGTTGAAAGCAGCCTGCGACAACATGTGAACTTCGTCGATGATATACACGCTGTACGAACCGAGCTGCGGAGGTATGCGCACCTGGTCAATAAGGGCGCGGATGTCTTCCACCGAGTTGTTTGAAGCGGCATCAAGTTCGTGAATATTGAACGACCTCGACTCGATAAATGCACGGCACGACTCGCACTCATTGCAGGGCTCGTGGTCGGGCGTAGGATTGCTACAGTTTATGGTCTTTGCGAAAATTCGCGCACAAGTAGTCTTACCAACGCCACGCGGACCGCAAAAAAGGTATGCCTGACCGAGCTGGTTGTTCTTTATGGAATTTTTCAGAGTTTGCGTAATAGCATCCTGTCCCACAACCATTTCAAAGGTATCGGGACGGTATTTTCTGGCTGATACAATGTATTCGTCCATATTGGAAACATTTAGGTCGCGAAATTACGAAAATGTTTTTAGATGCAGAATAATACCTATCAAAAAAAGAGCGACACCAAATGGCATCGCTCTTCAAACCTAATTGCTTTATAATTTACTTCTTCATGAATTCCTTTATTGCAGATGCGAGACGCTTTACACCTTCTTCTATCTGTTCCAAAGATGAATACGAGAAATTCAAACGCATTGTGTTCTTGCCGCTTCCATCGCAGAAGAAAACTTCGCCGGTTACGAAAGCAACATTGTTCTTGATTGCAACCTGGAAGAGTTCGTTTGTATCGTAACCTTCTGGCAACGAGAGCAACAGGAACAAACCGCCTTCTGGATGTGTCCATGTAACACCTGCTGGCATGTATTTTTCGAAGCAATTGAGCATATAGTCGCGTTTTTCGCGGTACATCTCGATTGTCTTGCCGAAGTTCTTCTCGAACAAACCTTTCGACATATATCTTGCGGTTGCCATCTGAAGAATTGCAGGTGTACAAAGGTCGGTGTGCTGCTTAGCAGTTACGAACTTGTAGATTACATCGGGATGAGCGAGAACCCAACCCAGACGGAAACCAGGAGCCAAAGTCTTCGAGAATGTTCCGAGAGAGATAACTCTGTGGTTCTTGTCAAGTTCGTACATCATGCGCTGTGCCTTGCCTTCGAAACGAAGTTCACGGTACGGGCAGTCCTCGATGATGAACAAATCGTACTTGTCGGCAATGTCAATAATTTCCTGACGGCGTGATTCTGGATAAGTAATACCTGTCGGGTTCTGGAAATCTGGAATCAAGTAGATGAATTTCGGCTTCTTGCCCTGAGCCTTCATTTCTGCCAACTTAGCATCAAGAAGGTCTGGTTTCATGCCATATTCATCGAATGGAATTCCTACAGGAACAGCACCGTAAGCGCGGAATGAACCGAGAGCACCAAGATATGACGGCAAACCGCAGATGATAGTGTCGCCCGGATTGATGAAAATCCAACCTGCAATGTCAAGAGCCTGCTGCGATGCAGTGGTAATCATAAGGTTGTCGATGGTAACATTCATTCCCTGACGAGCATAATGCTTAACGATTTCGTTGCGAAGGTCAACATCACCTTCTG
>CACWOG010000217.1 GCA_902762455.1 uncultured Bacteroidia bacterium
CAAAGTAAAATCGTCAATCGTAAATCAAAAATCGTAAATCGTAAATCATAAATCGTCAATCCCAATCCCCTTGTCTTGGTTTTATCTCATATTGGCAGCATTGTTTGAGGTCGGCTGGCCTTTGGGCTTCAAGTTGTCCGACCTGCATCCCGAACATTTCTGGCTGTATATTTCGCTTGCAGTCATCAGCATGGCGCTGAGTGGCTTTTTCCTCTATCTGGCGCAACGGGTTATTCCCATTAGCACTGCCTACATAATTTGGACAGGCATCGGGGCGGTATGTACCTTTGTGCTTGGCTTTGTGTTCTTTGGCGATTCGGCTTCGTTGCTGCGTATGTTCTTCGCCCTGCTGATACTGGTCGGCGTGGTAGGTTTGGAACTGACGGCCAGGGGATAATTTTGACAATCGTAAATCGTACTTCTAAAATCGTAAATTCCCTTGCTTCTTGTCAGCAAAATCGTAAATCGTAATTCTAAAATCGTAAATTACATTATCTTTGCATCGCAAAAATATTTCTTATGGCTTTACAGGAATCTTTTGAAATACAAGGAAATAAACTTTTTAAGCGTCGCAGTTGGCTGCCAGTTCTGATACTTGTGCCTGGCGTAGCATGGTTTGCATATCTTACTTATTTGCGCAACGAGGTAATGCCTTGGTGGTTGCCAGTGATTTTCCTATGCATTGGTTTTGTAGGACTTGCAATCAGAATTGCAACGGTAGGACATACGCCCAAGGGCACTAGCGGTCGCAATACTACTCAGGGACAAGTGGCAGAACAACTCAACACTTCGGGAATTTATTCCACAGTGCGTCATCCGCTTTACCTCGGCAATTTCTTCATGTGGCTGGCACCTGCGCTTATGGTGCTTGACTTGTGGTTCGTGCTCTTCTTCTGTGCATTCTACTGGATTTACTACGAGCGCATTATGTATGCCGAAGAAGCTTTTCTGCGCAAGAAGTTCGGTGATGCCTACCTAGAATGGGCAAACCGTACGCCTGCATTCATTCCAAGTTTTCGTAACCACTGCAAATCGACCTTGCCATTCTCTGTGCGCAATGTGCTGAAGCGCGAGTACAACGGATTTTTTAATCTTATACTTGTTTTGACAGCATTCCGCGTGCTCGAATTCGCAATAGTGGAACACCGATTCTATTTGGATTGTGTGTGGATAGGTATTTTTGCCGCTGGATTGCTTATATTTTTGATACTTAAAATTTTAAAGAAATTTACTAATATTTTAAATGTGGAGGGTAGATAATGAAAAAATGTTTTGTTTTTGCAATTGTATTGTCTCTTGTAGCGATTTCTTCATGCCGCAATGGTGACGAAGTAGTAAAAGGGGAGGTTCTAACCAAGAAAATTCTTTACGATGTGCCTATCGTGAATTTGCTGTTGGAAGACAGGTCTGAGAACGATCCTAACTGGTTCTGGGAAAATTTGCCATATCCGGCTGGCGACAAGTTCATTGACGATTTGTATGCAGATGCTAAGGATTGCAACATACCGATATATTATTATGATCAGGAGGGCGACTATGAACATCTGGAGCGCATCCCCGACAACAAGGTCAAGGAAATGTTCGAGAACGAAATGACAGTTTCGCTTCCTGTGCCAGATGTTTTTGATGAGGAGGCAAATGCATACGTTTCAAGGCCAAATGTTGATTTTAAGCTTGACCAGACAAGAATTTTGAAGCTTAGGTTCTTGGAGGAATGGTATTTTGATAACAATATGATAACCAAGAAGGTATTGGCTGTTGCTCCTGTGTTTACAATTAATATCGGTGGTACCGATGCTGCTGAGGGCTACGAATACAATACCGTGAAGTTCTGGTTTATGGCCGATGAAAAACTTTTGAAGTAATGGACGAGTATAATGTTGTATATCAGCGCGAAGCAATTGAGTTTGTGACGGTGGCAAAGGAGTTTGTCCGTTTGCTCGAGAATGCACGCAACATGACGAAGGATGATTTTATCGACCATTCTGTGAAAATGTTGCCGTTGCTTTACCAGAAAGGCGTGATGTTGCCCGAAATTACCGACTACGACGATAATTTCTCCGAAAAGTTTGTCGATGAGGCAACATGGTCGTACATCCAGCAGACGGTATCGACTCGTCTCGACGAGGACGACGAGTTTGTGCAGGTGCAGGACGCTACAATGATGAGTTCGATGGACTCAATGAGCGTTGGTTTGTCGGAAATTTATGCCGACTTGTATCAGGAAATGGGTGACCTTGTCGGTGCATATCGTATTGCAAACGACGATGTTATGCTTGTAGCCTTGGCTTGCTGCCGCACAAATTTCCCCGACTATTGGGGCATTCGGCTGCTCTCGCTCTTAAAGGCTTTGCATGAGATTAAGTATCGCAGAGATGACTGAAAGTAAGTATAGTCCGAATATTACCAACGAAGAACTGATGACCTTGCCGCTGTATTCCTACGACGGTGAGGTGGTCTGTGTCGATACTTTGGATAAGTTCCATCAGGTGAAGGACGAGCTTTTCCTCGAACCGCTCTGGGGCTTCGATACCGAGACTAAGCCTTGCTTTAAAAAAGGTGCATCAAATAGGAAGAATGTCGCGCTTCTGCAGTTGAGCAGCAGGGAAAAGACCTACATTTTCAGGCTTAGCAAAATCGGATTGCCGAAGGAACTCTGCGACTTCCTATCGTCCGACAGGTTTACAAAGATTGGACTTTCGTCTCGCGACGACATTAAGGGTTTGCAAAAACTTACCCCGTTTGCACCTGCCGGATTTATTGACTTGCAGAGCATCGCCCCCGATTATGGAATTGAGGAGAAGAGCCTGCGAAAGATGGCTGCTATTGTGCTGGGGTTCAGAATTTCGAAGGCGCAGCAGCTCAGCAACTGGGAGAGCGATGTGCTTACCGAGAAGCAGATTCGCTATGCGGCAACCGATTCGTGGGTTACACGCTTGATTTATGTAAAGATGACCGATGGAAACAACTTATAAATATCGTGTTCTCTATGCCGACACCGATGCTATGGGCGTGGTGTACTACGGCAACTATCTGCGCATTTACGAGGCTGCGCGTGGCGATTTCCTGCACAAGGTTGGAATGCCGTTCTCGAAGATGGCTGCAGAACTAAACATTGTATGTCCGGTTGTGAATGCCGAAATAAATTATCACAAGCCCGCTGTACTTGACGAGGAAATTACTGTGAAGACAAGCATAATTTCTCTGCGTGGTGCGCGAATGGTCTTTGTACAGCAGATATTCAACGCCGACGATGTTCTGCTCAACGACATTAAGGTAACTGTGGCGTTTGTCGATATGGAAAAGAGGAAACCTGTAAAATATCCGGATGAATTTGATAAAGTGTTGGATATTAAGGACTAAGTGATAAGACTAATTCAATGAAGAAGCTTTATCTTGATATTGATGGTGTTTTGTTGACAACAAGTAACATTCGGGCGGCAAAAGGGGCGGTTGATTTGTTGTATTATGTGTTGGAAAATTTCGATTGCTATTGGTTGACAACGCATTGTCATGATAACGATACAACTCATGCCATTAGTTATTTGTCCCAATACTTTTATCAGAGTGTGGTTGAAAAGATGAAATCCATAAAGCCTGCTGCATGGACTGCTCTGAAAACCGAAGGCATTGATTTTGAATCCGATTTCATTTGGCTCGATGACTATCCGCGTGAAGCAGAAAAGGATGTTTTGAGGCAGCATGGCTGTTACAGAAGTCTGATACAAGTAAATCTTGACAATAAAGACGAATTGTTCGATGTTATTCAAAAATTGAAGGCATTACAGTAAATGTTGTAAAATTTGTGTGTCTTGTAGCTCAATATACTAAGAGTTTGTTTGTAGTTTGTTGATAATCATTGATTTAACTATTTATTAAACCTTATTGTTCACAAATTAACAGTTTGTAGGGACACTAGTTATATATTTTATGGTAATTTTGCATCGTCGAAAATATTGATGATTGAGAAATGAACATGTATGTAATTGCAGGTTGGTCGTCGCAGTCGCGCGGCATAAAGTTCGAGGCTACGCGAATAATGCTTGCCCGTATGTATGCTCTCATCGAGGAGGGCAGCGATTTCGCTTTCGAGACTACTTTGGCAACAAAGACATTCAAGGCTATAATCAAGAAGGCGAAGGACAAGGGATATAAGGTGACTCTTGTCTTTTTCTGGCTTGATACTCCCGAACTTGCCCTGCGTCGCGTGCAGGAGCGTGTGGAGCACGGCGGTCACGATGTGCCAAAGGATGTTGTTTACAGAAGGTATGTGGCTGGAATGCGTTATCTTTCACAGATTTACATTCCTATTGCCGACTACTGGATGATAATTGACAATTCAAACAATCCTTTCAAGCTTATAGCTGACGGAGCAAAGGAGGAGGTTTTGAATGTTTATGATGATGATGTTTTTAATCAAATAATTACAGATGGAAAATTGCGAAATTAAAG
>CACWOG010000218.1 GCA_902762455.1 uncultured Bacteroidia bacterium
ACGATTCAATTCTCTGGTCGCCAGTAGCGAACACAATCGCCTACAACATCTACGAATCGGGGCAACTCGTTGGCAGTACGACAGATACAACTTTTGTAATCGACAATGCTAGCATTACAGAGCACAATTACACACTGACAAGCGTATGTAGTCAAGGCGAATCCGAAACCGCTGAAGTACAGACAATTTTGGTTGGAAACAATGTCATTTTGGAAAGAAATACAAGAATATTCCCCAATCCGTCCGACGGAAATTTCACAATAGAATACCTTGGAAATCAGTCCTGCGAATACACCGTTAGCGACCTCTGTGGAAAAAATATTGCACTTGGAAAACTATCATTCGGACAAAACTCCCTAAATTTGCAAGGTTTTCCGAACGGAATGTATGTAATCAGCATCTTGTCGGACAACACGACTTACAAGTACAAGATTATCAAGCAGTAGAACTGTATGAACGCAACAACTACCAAGCCCGCGCTGTCGGTCACGAACAAGGAAATCTGGCAAATTTCCTACCCGATAATTTTCGGCAACCTTGCGCAGACGATAATGGTATTTGTCAACACTGTGTTCATCGGTCACGTTGGCAACGTGGAACTCGGAGCCGTTATGCTTGGAGGAATCTACTACTTGGTTTTCACTGCATTGGCTATGGGATTTGCCATCGGCGTACAAATCATAATTGCACGACGGCTTGGAGAACAGAACTATCGGCAGATAGGTGTAGTGTTTGAACACGGACTGCTATTCACGACCATTCTCGGCATAATGCTCTGGTTGATAATGCATTTTCTTTCCGACATTCTGCTCGACCTCATAATCGACTCGCCAAACGTATATGAAGCAGCCACACAATTTATAAACTACAGACACTATGGAATTGTAATCGTTTGCATCAACTACCTGTTCCGTTCGCTCTACATCGGGCTGTCAAATACAAAAATCATCACCTACACGACCATTCTGATGGCCGCAGTAAACATTTTCCTCGACTACGCGCTCATTTTCGGCAACCTCGGTTTTCCCGAGATGGGAATACGCGGAGCTGGACTCGCGTCGGTTTGCGCAGAATTGTCGGCGCTACTGCTGTTTGTATTCCATACGCTGAAAATGATTCCGTTCAGGAGATACGCATTGTTTGAGTTTGGCAAAATTGAACCGCAACTGCTGAAATCGGTGCTAAAATTGGCATTTCCAACTATGCTTCAACGACTTATGTCATTCGGACTATGGTTTGTATTCTTTGCAATGATAGAACACACCGGTGAAATGCCAATAGCAATTTCGGGCATAGTGCGAAGCGTATATATGCTGGTAACGATTCCCGTCTTTGCCTTCAGTGCGACATCCAACACTCTGACCAGCAGACTTATCGGAGCAGACAAGCAAGATGAAATTCCTCGCACATTGGTCAAGATTGCCAAGATGAGCCTTGCTACAATAATTCCGCTCGTAGTCATCTGCGCCTGCATACCGCAGTACATTGCACGCATCTATACCGACGACCTTATTCTGGCGCAGAACTCGGTGAATACCATATATGTAGTACTTGTCGCAACGCTTGTCCTCGCCCCTGCAATGATATACTTCGAGTTCATTTCTGGAACTGGACATACAATGTCGGCCTTGCTACTCGAAGCAGGAGTGCTTGTAGTATATATCACATACCTATATTTAAGCGCAAACATCTGGAATCTCGATGTGGAATGGATATGGTGTACCGAAGTAATCTACGGCTTCCTGATGTTCACGCACTCGTATGCATATATGAAACTGGCAAAATGGAGGAAATAAAACTTACATTTTCTTAAAAGCCTCAACCATTTCAGCTTTTACGGCAATCGCTTCCAAAACTTCAGAATCCTTGCCTTGCTTTGCAAAATATCTCCATCTATGGTAGAACTTTACAAACCAATGCCTTAGGGCAATGAATGGTATTGGGAAAACCGTCAGCAATGCCAAAAAGACAAGTGAACACCACCACGGCCACGGAATTATGAACGAAAGTCCGAACAACAGCAGATTCCATAGCGGATATGTTGCCAACACACCGAAACCCAAACGCATAGATGCCGACATTCGCTTGTCTTTCAGCTTCCTGACAACGAGTTCCGGTATCTTGTAAGGCACAATGTTCAACAGCCAAAGCACTGCATAAAATGGAGCAAACACAAGCGACAACAAGGTCAAAAGCAACATCGCAAAAAAGCCCAACTTCTTCCCTACCAGCCAGTTCCTAAAATTCAACTTAGCTAGCAATTCGGAATACCGCTTTGTCTTTTCCATAAACCATGCAAATCTTTCGGGCTCTTCTTTCTTTAGTTTTCTAAAGTTTTCGAGCATGGTCTGGTCGGATGCCAAACGCTCCGACATTCGCATACGCCTTGCCACCCTGCCGTGCTTTGCTTCGCGGTAAATTTCCCTCAAGGCATCCAATTGCTCGTTATTTTCCTTGTCGGAAATGTCGAGCATAAGCGGACGTACGTGTTCCTGAGCCTTCAAAGCAAGCTGGCGATAGGCAGCCTCGGGATGTTCGCGGTAAAGGTCAAGCAGTTCGCCGAATTCGAAAGGTTTTCCGATGTTGAGCAACGCACTATGTCCTGCACTATAGAAATTTTCGTAGTAGTTTGCCATCGGAAGAATCTTCAGATGCAGATTGAAACCAGCAATTTCCTCGGCACGGAAAGCGATTCTGGCAAAACCCTTCTTGAACGACCCCATCGACCTATCGTACTGCAAAGCCGCCTCGGGGAAAAGTCCCACAATCTTGCCATTGTTGAGGATATTGGCTGCAAGTTCAAAAATCTTGTCGTTCTCCCCAAGATTTTCCTTGCCAGTGTCGCGCACACGAAACGCAGGAAGCACCCTGCACCATTTCAGTATCTTGGCAACCTTGTCCTTCTTGAAAATATCGCCACGGGCAATGAACACCATCCTATGGTTCGGAATGCCAAAAACTGGCAGCATTGCATCAATCAAACCGTTCTGGTGATTGCAAATTATGAGAAAAGGTTCATCGGGAATATTTTCCTTTCCTTTGATTTCAAAATTGCGGAAAAACAGTTTATTGAAGGCATACCAAACCCAAATGTAACATATTTCGTATGAAACGTTGCGCTTCTCTATATTCGTAAAATCAATCATTTGCTTTCTTTTTTATTCAAAAACAAGCACGAATCGCCGTAACTCAAAAATCTAAAATTATTCTCCAGCGCGTATCCGTAAACCTTGCGCCACTCATCGCCGATAAATGCCGACAACAAAAGCAAAAGTGTCGATTTAGGCTGATGGAAATTCGTAATTAGCCTGTCGGTAATACGGAACCTAAATCCCGGAACTATCATTATCTGAGTGGCACACCTTATATATTCCAATCCTTTAGCAGTCATCCACGACAAAAGATTATCAAGAATCTCGCGTGCATCATACTTATCCTTGTACTCATACGCCTCCCATTGCGAAACGTGGAATTCCTCTGCGTCAACATCTTTATTTTCAAAAATTTGCGCTCCCACGCAGAACAAACTTTCAACTGTACGCACCGTTGTTGTCCCAGTAATTGTAATATTGCCAAGATATTGCACGATTTTTTCGATAGTGGTGCGCTTAACAATGAAATGTTCGGTGTGCATTTCGTGCTCGGCGGCATTGTCGGTTTTCACAGGCTGGAAAGTTCCCGCACCAACGTGCAGTGTAACGGCATCGGATTGAATATTGCATTTCTTCAAATCGCCCATCACACGCTCGGTGAAATGAAGACCGGCCGTCGGAGCTGCCACCGAACCTTGATAATGGCTATATACCGTCTGGTAACGCACCTTGTCAATGTCCTCGCTGTTGCGGTTAAGATATGGTGGAATTGGAATATTGCCGGCAACATCTATTATCTGCGAAAAGCAAATATCGGGATTGTCCCATTCAAAAAGAATTTCAAACGAATTACCAATCTCGCGCACACGGGTAATATATAGGTCAAGATTTTTGCCGTCA
>CACWOG010000219.1:0-2748 GCA_902762455.1 uncultured Bacteroidia bacterium
CTGTCTGTTCCATAATCGTGAATATTATTTGAAACAGTCTCGTTCCAAGGTAAGGCATTGCCGTA
Source organism: uncultured Bacteroidia bacterium (assembly GCA_902762455.1). Classification (GTDB taxonomy): domain Bacteria; phylum Bacteroidota; class Bacteroidia; order Bacteroidales; family ML635J-15; genus Bact-19. The sequence goes on from CACWOG010000219.1 coordinate 66, forward strand.
TGTTTCTGGAGAATTTGCTCCAACATTACAAGTCGCCCATTTTGTTCCGCTTGGCAATGCAAGATCCATCCAATTATGTCCGTTACAATTGCCTTTGACTGATGCAGATGTCACATCTTGCGAAGTGTTTACGCACACTGGTCGTACTGGTTGTCCACAATAGCGAAGATTACTACTGATTTCTGATCCATATTCACTAAAATATAGAAGATAAGCATCATAGGTATGGTCAGAATCAAGTGAACTTGTCCAATAAAATCCTGCAGTACCTCCTATAGACCAAACTGCGTCAACCCACCCATCTTCATAACAATAGCCAACAGCAGGCAAAAAAATACTATTGCCATTCGGACCTGTTATCTTATATCCACTTTTGTCATTTACAGAAATCCAATCCCACTTGCATTTATTTTTTAGTTCTTCCATTTCATCTTTTGTAGGCATACGCCATTTGTCTCCCCAATTGGCAGTAGCAACATCTTCGGAACTCTCAAGTGTGACAATATCATCTATATTATTATATTTTGCAATTGATGATTCATTATAACTCGTGCCTTTAAAGAACCTAATGAAATTGTCATACGCGGATGTACTTAGTGTATATCTAATTTCATTATTAATGTATGGAGAAAATCCGTGTCTGGTATACAAGTCCCCCCAATTCTCGTAATTGTCAAGGTTTAAATTAGGGTCACCATTTGGGTCATGAACACAGAACATTTCTACTGTAGCATAACTTTTATCGCCACCTTCTTCAGGGACTGTTCCCTGAGAATAATTGTTTTTCTCAAACGAATATACTCTCCAACTATATTCTCCTTTAGGCATTGTTTCACCCCATGCATAATAAAAACCAGAATCTTCAGGATTTTCTGCTCCGACATTACAAGTTGCCCATTTTGTGCCACTCGGGAGTCCAAGATCAACCCATGTATAACCATTCATTTCTCCATTTGTTTCTTTGGGAGAATCATTGTCTTCACATCCATAGGATATAAATCCAACCGCCAAAATAAAAGCAATAAGTTTTTTCATATATCATAAATTAATGAATCATGTTTCTCATGCCCACCAGTACCCAACAGGCAAAATTCTACACACCTATGAGGAAGAAATTGCAACCAGTCCACGCGCATGCGCGAACCTTTACACTCTCTTGCCTCGTTGAAAGTTTCTCACATTCCCAACTACAAAGACGAGCATAAACGCTTCGTTTAATCAATATGTACGGCTTGGCAACAAGCACCAAACCAATCGCAAATATATGAAACCTAAACAACATGACAAAAATTATTTGCTTGTATTTGTTTTTTACACCAATTAATCCCACGCAAAATATAATATTTCAGTAGTGTCGTTCCTTCTTAGTTCTGCGATTTTTTCTCGTCCGTCTGCAACTATATTCTTAAGTTCCAATGGAGTAATTTCATAATGATGAAGACAAGCATTGTGATTATCAAGTCTCTCCCCAAACGCTATGCCATGGTTGCTCCCACTAGATATCAAGAATCCTGTTCCTGCCATAAGTTCGTACCAAATATGTTTTGTATCATTTTCCCCATCGCCTTTCTTGTAGTTGATACAGAATTCCAGAAATTCGGAAAGATAGAGTAGTTCTCCTTCATAAAAAATAAATCGGTAGAAGCATGTATCGTAATTATAGCGGAATTTATAGCATAGCATATATTTTCTAAATCCGTTGCTGTATATATATTCATTGACATCACAATAAGTTATACATTTGCCATATTGTTGATACATTTTAGTGCTATCATCATATACGGTGTAAGAATTTCTAATACACTCTCCACGATTTCCATTCTCATCCATAGTGTCGGAGATTTCAGTTTTATTGTTGTCTGGAATTGCGGTTGTTCCATCATTACTATTGCAAGCCGTAAACAATATCAACGGCAAGCATATAATTGTCAGTATCTTTTTCATTTTCAGGTATTTTACGATTTTTTTCAGCCTCATTATTGAACTTCGATTATATAGATGAACTTTTTTATCTCCTTTACCTGTTCTGCCAGCGATTTGCCCGATAGGATGTTTGTCGTTGGCGGTATGTTGTCGTCAATTGCCGACATAAGAGTCTTAAGGTAGGGGCTTTTAACCGCATACGACGCACTTTCGGCAATGGTGAGTTTTGCGTTTACAATGCCTATCAGGTTGCCGTTCTTGTCGAAAAGCGGCCCACCGCTATTCCCCGGCTGTGCTGCTGCCGATATTTGGTAAGATGTAATATCTCCCTGGTATCCGGACTTAGAACTAATCAGTCCGTTTGTAAGTTTTATTTCGTCGCCCATAGCGGCCCTCAACGGATAGCCAAGTACAAAGCACTCTTCTCCCACTTCGCTGGTTTTCTGCGAAATGCCGTATGGAATGTTTCCAAGCGATTTGAAATCGGAATCGTCTATTTTTAATATTGCAAGGTCGTTGTTGCGGTCGTACGACACCACCTTTGCATTGTATTTCTTGTCGAAGTTCCCATTGATACCCTTAATCTGTATTGCCGATGCACCTTCTACCAAATGGTAGCAGGTCGCCAGATAGCCGTTGCTACTTAGCGCGAAGCAAGTGCCAGAGCCGTATGTATAAGTTTCTTTGGGAGTAAAATAGTTGTCGCCGTCATCGTAGTGCGAATATTCCTTATTTCCGTATTTTGACAGGTCAAAGTAGT
>CACWOG010000219.1:2761-6735 GCA_902762455.1 uncultured Bacteroidia bacterium
AGTAGTTCTCCATAAATCCGTAGTATTTTATGTTGCGGTGGTCTTCCGTTGTCATATCAAGCAGAGAATATGTAGAGCCGTCGTCGCCGTACGATTTGGAGAATTTAACCCTACAGATGCCTTTCTTGTTGTCGTATGTATTTTTGTATGCCCAGTTGAATCTGAATTCAACCCTTTCGTATTCAGTTGCCGTAGCAGGATAACTTTTGCTTTTCATATTGTATATCGGTCCATAACTTTGACTGTTTTGCTCGGGACATACATTTGCCATATACAGTTCGTCGTCAACAATATAGAAAACCGTGTATATATCAGTTGATGTTGCCCATCGGCTTATGTCGCGACCGTTTTCGTAGGCCATAATTACATAGAATTTTGCAGAACTTGTCTGCTGTTGCGCCGAAAGGACTGTTGAACATAGCAATGCTACCAGTATGAATATTAAGGTTCTTGCTTTCATGTTTTTATGCTTTAAATGGTTGTTTTGTTTTCCGCATTGGTTGATTTCAGTTTAATCTTGTATTCCCTTGACAGGCACTCGAAAAAGTCAAACTTCATAACAATTGACAGTCGCATCAGCATTTCGCAGTCGATATACTGTTTCTTGAACATAAGGTATATGTTTGTGCGGCTACAGTTAAGTTTCTGTGCAAGCCATGTAACACTGCGCTCATCGTCACGAAGTTTCTGTTGCAGGAGTCGCCCGATGTGAAATTCGGTTGCCATGATTGTTGCCGCCAGTTACTTTTTGTTACAAAACTTCCAACCACGCTTCTTGGCGATTGCCTGATTAATTGCCGCAGCAGGAATCGTTATCGGCCATAAAGGAACAATCAAAAGGGAAACTGCCCAATTCCTTGCATTGCAGAAGCACTCGTCAACCTTTTCTGTCTTGTATTTTGCGCCATAGTTAGCCTTAAAGTCGTAGCACGAGCCATTGCCATTAACAAAAAAGTTTACGAATGTCTTGTTTGTGGTTGTGTTTTGCGTTGTGTTAGTTTTCGATTGTGCCTGCGCGTCATATCCCGAAGCACCTACGCCGGCTGCAACTCCAGATTTCGTATAAACGCCAACGGCGGCACTCTCGCTATAACCCGATGCGCTCGACTTTGTAACGCTATTTGTAGTGGTGGTAGTTGTTGTTTTCTCGTAAACCAACACTTCGCCGCCTCTGCCATCGTCCATAGTTCTATCGGGAGCGCCAAGTTCTCTCAATATTAGATTCTTGTCCTTTCCGACATATTTGTCAAATTGGTTTCCGTCATAAACATTCTGATACAAGACATCGTAATACACGGATGCACACGATGTTCCCATAAATGCCACAATAATAGCCGCTAAAACTGCAATAAAAGTTCTTTTAAAATCCATTTTTTCTAAATTTAAACATTTTCCTACTCGTATGGCTTTTCGACTCGCCCCGTTTCTTTGGTTTCTGGTCTCCATTGCTTGTAAAACTTTTGCGCATTCCGTTTAACAATTACTTTGCAAAGCTATCAAGCAATTGTTTGCACATTGGATTTCTGCAAGGCTTGCAGAAAATGGAAACAGAAGAAAATTTGTTTATGGCAAGTTTCTATTGTGGAAAACCAAACAAATCAAGGGTTTAAAGCTCGAAGGTTTAATAGTTTAAGGTTTGTGGGGTTGAATGGCTTTGCCGTTTCCTTGCAGGAGCATTGCTTATAGAATTGTGCATGTCAATAGTGAGGAAATCTCACTTTTTTAGGCAGATTTCCTCACTATCGAAATTTTGTAAATTGATGTAATGTGTTGATAATTAAACTTGTGGTACTTCTACTCAATGCGCTCCTTAAATAAGTCTTCCATTGTTACTTGACTGCTAATATCGTCGGAATAACCGCCCTTTGAAAGTCCGTAAGTGGTAATCATAGTTATCTGTACAGGTTTCTTTGTTTTGCTTTCGCGTACGAACACGGAACGGCGACGGCGTAGCTTTTGGTTGTCTTCCTTGCTTACGGAGTAGGTGTCGTCGGAATACTTCATTTCGCAAAGGTTGATAATGCCGTCGTTGCGGTCGATGAGCAGGTCAATCTGGACTCCAATCTGGTCAGTGTCGTCTGGTTTTGGCTTGAATGTCCACGAATGTGCCGAGCTTATTACTGCCGAAAATCCTAATGCCGCCTTGATTTCGGGAAGATGCTGCAGGCAAACCCTCTCAAATGCAAGTCCCGCCCAGGTATTATGCACCGATGTGTCGAGGCTCGAACTCCAGAAATGCGGGTTGTCGTTTTTATTTTCCTGAATAAACTTGAAATAAAACAGGGTGAAATTGTCCATAAGCTGATACATTGCGTCTTTGCTTATTTTGCCTAGACAGGTGTACTTCCTGATGAATCCGCATTGCTCAAGTTCTTTCAGCGCCTTGGCAAATGTCTTGTTGTCGTCTAATTTCGTTTCGGACAGGATTTCGTTTCTTGTCAATCCCGATTTTTTGGTGGAAAGTGCTTTTATTACAGCGATATGTGGCTCTGGATTTCGGAAAAGTGAAGCGTAGAGTGCATCGAATTCCCTTGTCATTTCACCGTTCTCTGCAAAAAACATCCTGTCGAAGTTCTGAGCAACGCTCTTGCCCTTTTGCAAAAAACTCCAGTAGTATGGAATACCACCAAGAACCATATAGGCATCAAGCAGTTGTTTGCGCGTGTAGTTGAGTTTCTTTGACTTGCAGTATTGCTCGCATTCCAAAAGCGTGAACGGACGCAAATAAATTTGGTGAGTAAGCCGGTTGTGCAAACCACCGTAATTCATTATTATCTTATTGGTAATCCACGATGTAGCACTACCGCAAACAATTACAATAATGTCTTTTCGTGCCGATGCCCATCCATTCCAAAAGTGGTCGAGGGCGCGTATGAAATTTGAGTTTGGCGTATCCATCCACGGCAATTCGTCAATGAATACTACTTTTTTGTTTTCCTTTGACTTTAGCAACAGATTGCCAAGCTGGTGAAACGCCTCGTGCCAATTCGGCAGTTGCGGACATTTTCTAAGTCCGTATGCCACAAGCGAATGTTGGAATTCTGCCAACTGTTCCTGAAGACTTGCTTCCAATATGCCAGTATGCTGAAATGCAAAACTACGGTTAAATGTTTCCCTGATAAGGTATGTTTTTCCAACACGCCTGCGTCCATATATGGCGACAAACTCCGACTGGTCTGATTCCAGAAGGCTGAGCAACTGCCGTTTCTCTTCATTTCTTCCCGTTAACATAACTGTATGTTTTTACGCCACAAAGATACAATTATTATTTTTTCAATAGTGAGGAAATCTCAAAAAAAATCACACATTTCCTCACTGCCGAAAAATTAATTTTGCATTTAATTTATTTATATTCAATGTATTATGTGTATTTTTATGTGTAAATATTTTTAGTATTTAGAATGTTATATTATTGTTTCTGATAATATATACATTCTGTAATATATTGTTAATCAGTATTATAGTCTGATTTTACTATTTTCAATAGTGAGGAAATCTCAAAATTTTAGGCAGATTTCCTCACTATCCAATTCACAAAAATATATTGTAGCGACGCAATGCATTGTGTCGCTACAGATTGTTTTACACAAATATTTTTATTCCTTTGCAAATTGACATGATTGGGCTTTATTTCCCCAATTTCTCAAAATACAACTTAAACTCGGTGCCAACGCCCACTTCGGTATCAAAGTCGATTTCGAAAACAAAATATGATTATACGCAATTCTCACCAATGGTAGATTGCTTCGCGAGGCTGCAAGCAGCGTTCCGCATAAGCGAACTCACAAGGCTCGTACCTGCGCCTGTTTGTTCTGCTTTGTGGAATGACTACTCACCGTCATTTCGGAAGTTATGATGAACCAGCGATAGTGAACGGGGAGCTGTGTGAATCAAACTATCCGATACCTTTAGCTCGCGAAACAAAGTGAGCAATCTCCTTTGAAATCATTGTTTTGTGCTGATTGCGGATAATC
>CACWOG010000220.1 GCA_902762455.1 uncultured Bacteroidia bacterium
GTGTTGTAATAAAAATACAATCAGTATGGTCAAAAAAAGTGTAACAATTGACAATCCGTTTGTTACGACAGGATATGTCGGAGCAGAGTACTTTTGTGACAGAGAAAAAGAAACAGCAGACATAATTGGATTATTACGCAACGGCAACAATGTAGCTCTCGTATCTCCACGCCGTTACGGTAAAACCGACTTGCTGCGCCATTGTTTCTGCCAACCAGAAATTGCAAACAATTACTACACTTTCATAATCGACATATACTCAACCAAGTCGGTTTCGGAACTAGTCAGTAAGTTGGGCTCAACCATTCTTGAAACACTAAAGTCAAAAGGCAGAAAATCGTGGGAAAGGTTCATTTCAGCACTATCATCTGTAAAACAAGGCATAAGTTTCGACATGAACGGTATGCCATCGTGGACTATGAGCGTAGGCGATATAGAATCACCTTCAGCAACTCTGGATGAAATATTCTCCTACCTTCAAAACGCCGACAAACCTTGCCTCGTAGCCATAGACGAATTTCAGCAGATTACCAAATACAACGATGATGGCATAGAAGCATCGCTACGAACCTATATACAATATTGCAGCAACGCAAAATTCGTATTTTCAGGTTCACGGCAGCATCTGATGGGAACTATGTTTACATCACCGGCTCGACCTTTCTATCAAAGTGTTACATTATACGGTCTCAAGCCATTGCCTCTTGAAAAATATACAGATTTCTGCATATCTCATTTCAGCAATCGCGGAAAAGCCATCGACAAGAATGTCATATCAACCATCTATGACAAATTCGACGGCATAACGTATTATATGCAACGTGTTATGAATGAACTATTTGCACATACCAAAGATGGTGATACCTGTACAATATCCGACATTGATGTTGCCGTTTGCAATATAATTGATATATCATCGCCAATATACGAGGATTTATTATACCAACTTCCAGAGAAACAAGCACTTACACTTAAAGCCATTGGCAAGGAAGGCAAGGTGACCAACATAACATCAGGGAAATTCGTAAAGAAATACGGATTAATTTCTGCAAACTCAATAAAATCAGCAGTTCCTGCACTTATTGACAAAGGCCTGCTAACCTTTGAGCGTGGAGAATACAGCATTTACGATAGATTCTTTGCTATGTGGTTGAATAATAACTAATAATTACATATCCTAAACTTCACAACCTATAGCTAACATATAGCAACTGCCTGCAATGAATTAATAATCAACCTTATCCTCTTTCTTTTCCCAGTTTTCAAACGCCTTGATAGCCTCGTTCCTGAGCATCTTCACAACCTTGATGGAACGCTCGGATTCAGGCTTTGCAAATTCCTCATATATAAAACTGTCGCTGAACCCAATCTTGTCTGCATCGACCTTTGTGTTGGCATAATACAACTTACCAATCCTAGCCCAGTATATGGAAGCCAAGCACATGGGACAAGGTTCGCACGAGGCATAAATTTCGCAGCCAGAAAGGTCAAAGGTGCCAAGTTTCTTGCAAGCCATACGGATGGCATTCACCTCGGCGTGTGCAGTAGGGTCGTTGTCGAGAGTAACAGAATTGGAAGCAACAGCCACAACCTCGCCATCCTTCACAACTACCGCACCAAATGGTCCTCCACCATTGTCAACACTTTCTAGCGACTTTTCTATCGCAAGCCGCATAAATTTTTCATTATTCTCCATTTTGTTTTTCAAGTTTAGCAGTTGTAGCCCATCTCAACAAGGCATAAAAGAAAGACACAAACACCGCACCAGTAGATGTTTCAAGCGTATCGTCGGAAAACATCGATACCGTTGCGATGACAAAGAACACCATAAAATAATAGGTGCTTCCATTCGAGTTCCACTTTGAAAATGCAGGATAGAACCAAGCGAACAAGCATATCAGGAAGCCAAATATTCCGAAAGCAACAAGAAATGTCAGAAACTGATTATGCGCACGGTTTCTCCATTCTGGGTTAAGACTGCAGTCATCGTTCTCGTAAATGGACAGATACTCATCGTTAACATCACCTATGCCAGTTCCCGTAAGGAAATTACGTTTTGCCAGCCTGAACCCATACTTCATATACTCGATGCGCTGAGTAAACGAATGCCCGTTGGACTCCCCGGTCTTTGAATACACATCCAGTTCCCACATTATCACATACATACGATTCAATATGCCACCACGACGAGCAAAGCGGTAATTGGTTTCGCCATTCTCTACATTAGCAATGTCGTCATCGGACAAACAGGAAAGCCCTTCGGCATCCTTCGTCAGTCCGCGCGAAGTCATATACCTTATAAGCGTAGCATATATATGCTGACCCCGCCTATCGAGGCTATCGAGCGGAATAGAACTCAACTGCGGCCAAGCGGACTCAAGTTCCTCCCTGCATATATTCATATTGACGACGTTGCCGTTCTCAATAATTCCATTGTCAACCACCTTGTCGTAAGGATGCCCCTGCGCAGTGGTTTCAAGCTGCCGATTTTCGGCAGTCGGCTTATAGAAATCGTGCACAACGTATGCCATGAAACCGCCAACCACAACGACGACTGCCACTGCGGAAACTATGCCCAGCACCCTTATTCTTTTCTGCTTAGTCCTGACTGCCAATGCAACGAGAACGAGCAAAAGCGTCACAAACAGGCACACAAAGCCAGTCAATGCCTGCAACATTACCATAAAGAACAAAAGGAATACCGCCACAAGAACAGCAATCAGAACCTTCCAGCCCGTAAAGAATATTTTCCTGACAACAAAGTAGCCGAGAACAAAAACCGAAAGGCATATCATCAACGACAGCCTTATATGACTAATAAACAGTGACAATGAGCGATAGTTTGTCCCATCGTCAAAAAACTTCGCACAGAAGCCCGCCACCGAAGCCACAAACACACCCGACACAAAAACGAGCAGGATGGTATTCAGCCTTTTCATCGAGAGAGCCTCAGAAGTGCCGATGGCTATTGGCAACGCCAGAAGCGGCAACTTTATTCTCAAGTCGCTGAGTGCATAATCGAAGTTGGAAGTATTTACAAGCCATAGCAGATGCGTAAGAAATATAACACAGAACACCAGAATGCCCTTGTTCTCCTTTATGCGCTCCAATTTTGCGGCATATCTGCCTTCGACAAACCAATTTGCAACAATTAATAGGATTGATGCATTGGTAACAAACATCGACAGCGGCATAAAGAAAGCTATCAGCAGCAAGCCGACAAAATATATCGTGCTATGGATGCGCTTCCGCATTTTCTACAGTTTAGCAGCTGTTCTTGATTTTTTCTTTGGATGACCGAATGTAAGGTTGCAACCCATACGCATATTCACCGTCTTAGCTTTTTGCGGGAAAACCAAACCTATAACATCATCGGTAACCATAAACCAAGTTATAAATCCAAGTCTTGCAGAAAAGCCTAATCCGAGATTCAACGCCGTATTATTGTTGAACGACCAACTTCCGTGTAGAGAAAGCCAGTGCGTAAGGTTCGAATTTACAGAAAGTGTAAACGATTGATTGTAAGTCTTATGATAGAACTCTCCCCTATACAGGAAACCAAATCCTAATTTTTCGTGATACTGATATGTGGCACCTATGTAAATATTTGCAGGCAGCCAAGTCATATAACCTCTATTATGAATATCCATATCAAACAAGTACACCATAGTGTCAACAATGTGTCCGACATTGTATCTGGCAGTATCAATGCCATAGGAAAGCTTACCCTCATCGTTCTGCTTGAATCCCATTTCTACACCTTCGAAAGTATATTCGCCTCTTGCAGAAGCCACTTGCGAATTCTGCAACCAGTTTATAAAACCTATGTCGGTTGCTGAAAATGACACTCCAATCTTATCCGTTATCTTGTACGACATACCCAAGTCGATACCGACTCCCATATTGCCAAAATTCAACAGGTCGCCCTTTAAATTATCAGCACCTGAAAAATTGAAGGAAGAAT
>CACWOG010000221.1 GCA_902762455.1 uncultured Bacteroidia bacterium
ATGTAACCGATAACAACGGCAACAAGACTGGTCTTGAATGCAAATAATTGCTAAAATGCGAAACAAAAGCCTCGGATTTTCCGGGGCTTTTTTTATGTTATAAAAAAATGAAATTTTTGTTTGTTTATGTTGTTTTTATATGTACTTTTGTGCAGTTAATTTATTTGTTTAATTTAAAGTTTAATAAAATGAAGAAATTAGTAGTTTTATCAGTAGTAGCTATCGCAGCTATCGCTTTCTCATCATGCGCACCAAAGGATTGCAAGTGTACTGCTTCGTCAAAAGAAATGCCAGAAATTTCTGCTGATGTAACTTTTACAGGTGAAGAACTTAAGGAAGCTGGTTACAAAAATTGCGGTGATCTCTATGACAAGTACGTTAAGAACTTGGAGACTGGAGATATAAAGTATGAATGCGTAGAAGAATAATTCTAACTACTGAATAAAAAAACTAAGCCGTCCCAATGGGGCGGCTTTTTTTGTGCGCTAAGTATAGAAACAAATCCCCATGTTTCAGATCCTGAAACAAGTTCAGGATGACAAAAAACATGGGGATTGGGCGTATAAAGTAAATGTTACTTCAGCTTAGCCAATGCTTCTTTCATGCGCTTTACAGCTTCGATAAGTCTGTCGTCGCTGGTAGCGTATGAGAGACGCAAGCATTCCGGAGAACCAAATGATATTCCACCAACAGTTGCAACATGTCCCTTTTCAAGCAAGTACATTGCTAAGTCGTCGGAAGTGTTGATTTTCATACCTTCGGCTTCCTTGCCCAAGAATGCGGAAACTTCTGCAAAAATGTAGAATGCGCCCTGCGGAGTGTTGAGTTTCAGTCCCGGTATTTCCTTCAAAAGACCGAGAACGAGGTCGCGGCGGCTCTTGAATACCTGTGTCATCTTCTTGCATTCGCTGTTGCCTGCGTTGAGTGCTGCTTCGGCAGCCTTCTGAGCTATTGAGCAAGCACCAGATGTGAACTGTCCCTGCAACTTGGTAACGCCCTTTGCAATCCATAGTGGTGCTGCAATGAAACCGATTCTCCAGCCAGTCATTGCGTAACCCTTTGATACACCGTTGATAATAACGCAACGGCGACGGATGTCGTCAAACTGTGCAATGCTTTCGTGTTCGCCTACGAAGTTGATGTGCTCGTAAATTTCATCAGAAATTACGATAACTTCGGGGTGCTTTGCAAGAACATCGGCAATAGCCTTCAATTCTGCCTTGCTGTAAAGGCTACCTGTCGGGTTCGACGGCGAGCAGATGATGATGGCTCTGGTCTTCGGAGTGAGAGCCTTTTCCAGTTGAGCTGCTGTCATCTTGAAGTCGGATTCGATGTTGCATTTTACAACTACAGGAACACCTTCGCAGAAACGAACCATTTCGATGTAGCTAACCCAGTATGGGGCAGGGATTATAACTTCTTCGCCTGGGTCAACAATTGTAAGCAAAGTATTCATAATCGAATGCTTTGCACCTGTCGATACAACTATTTGTGCAGGTTCGTAGTCGAGGTTGTTTTCGCGTTTCAGTTTTGTGCAAACGGCTTTACGAAGTGATTCGTAACCCGGAACTGGAGGATAGTGCGAGAAGTTCTGGTCTATTGCTTCCTTTGCCGCTTCCTTGATGTAGTCTGGAGTGTTGAAGTCTGGTTCACCAATGCTAAGGTTAACAACATCAATTCCTTGAGCCTGAAGTTCACGGCTCTTTGCGGTCATTGCTAAAGTAGCGGAAACCGCCATTTTTTCCAATCTATTTGATACTCTTTCCATTGTGTTTGAATTAAAAAAAATTGTCTGCGAAGATAACTCTTTTAAATTAAATTTCTTAATATTGCATACATAAAAAATGATGTTTTAGAAAATGATTTCACAGATTCTATTAGTAACGATTCCTGCCGTTGTTGTGGCAGTTACAGCAGTATTGGTAATAAGGCAAATGCTTAAAAAGGACTTGGAAGCCAAAAAGATACAGATAATTCTTGAAAACCAGAAGACGATAACTCCGCTTCGCTTGCAGGCTTACGAGAGAATAATTCTTTTCTTGGAGCGTATTTCTCCGAACAGTGTGATTGTTCGCTTGCAAACGCCAAATATGACGGTTCAGGAATTGCACAGGCAGATGCTGATTACGATTCGTGCAGAATTTGAGCACAACTTGTCGCAGCAACTTTATGTATCATCAGAAGCGTGGGAGGCAACCCGCAATGCAAAGGAACGTACAATCCAGATGCTGAATATGTGTCTTCAAGGTTTGAACTCGATGGACAATGCTATGGTTTACAGTCAGGCAGTGTTTGAAAAACTGATTGAAATCGAGAAGTCGCCAACGCAGGAAGCCTTAGAATTGCTCAAGAAGGAGGTAAGGGCATTGTTCTAATCAACTTCCACCTTTATAGGTATATTTACATATCCCGAACTAGCGTAGTCCTTGGTGTAGGGCATATTGGCTATGTTGGGGTACGAAATCAAAGTTTTCCTTTCCCTGTCAAGTATTTCAAAGTTTAGGCTTATTGGTGAAGGACGAAGATGTCCTTGAGGTATTTCAAATGTGATTGTTTTGTTATCAACTTCTCCGTGTTGCAAATCTGCACTTGCAGATGTTATTGTGTTTCCAGTTTGGTCGGAAATAACCATAACTATTGTAAGTCCGATGTCGGATTTGTATCTGAAGTTTGCCTTTAGTCCGATGTTTGAGTCGAAGATTTTGCTAATGTCTATGGCAGAGGTTATTATGTTGATTTCCAACAAGTCGAAGTCAATTTCTGAAGTATAGTTTTCCTTTATTTGTTTTAGAGTGTCGGAACTTATATGCAGAGGATTGTCGTTTGGACTAGTTATTGCGCTTTGTACTGTCTTGGAAATGTCAATCTTCCCTTTGTCAAAAGTTATGAATTTGTCACTTATTTTTGCAAACAATGCTGGTGTGTGCGTTACTACAAGTATTGTTGCATTATTGCTCTTAAGCCTTGATATTTCGCGTGTTACTTTTGTGCGGAACTCGGTATCCCCAACGCTTGTTACTTCGTCGAACAGGTAAATGTCGGCTTCGATGTTTACGATTATGGAAAACGCAAGTCGCATGTACATTCCTGACGAGTAGTATTTTACTGGAGTGTTTATGAATTCGGGGAAACCGAACATATCTATTATTTTGTCAATCTTCTTTTCGATTTCCGATTTTTTCAGTCCGTACATTGCTCCCGAAAGGAAAATGTTTTCGTAGCCTGAGATTTCCGGTTGGAATCCGATGCCAATTTCAAGGATAGAAGCGACTTTACCGTCAATTTCAATTTCTCCGGATGTAGGCTGGGTGACTTCGGCAATCATTTTCAGCAGGGTGCTTTTGCCCGAACCATTGTGCCCGGTTATGCAGACAATTTCTCCTTTTTTTATGTCGAGGCTGATATTATTTACCGCTAAGAAGCCCGTACCTTTATTCGCTCTTCGCGAAAAAGGGCTTGACTTTTCGGCTCTGTAGTATTCTTTCGACAGGTTTCGTATTGATATGGCAGTTTCGGGTGACATGTTACATTAGGTCTGTAATGCGTTTTTCGTATTTCTTGAAAATGAAGAATACGGCTATTGCCAAGCATATCGTAAATGCTATGCCAATCAGGTATTTAAAGTCGGGCAGAGGTGTGCCGAGCAATGACCAGCGTGCGTATTCTATTATTCCAGCAACTGGATTTATGTATAGTATGAACTTGAAATTTTCTGGTATTATTGTGTCTGGGTAAAATACAGGGGTAATGAATATCAGAAAGTTGGTTAATTGTGCTGCAATGCGTGTCGTGTCCATCGAAAATAGGGAGATAAAGCTGATGAAAAGCCCGATGCTGGATACACAGATTATTATCATTATGAAAATCAGAGGAAACGCTAACCAGTTGATTGTGAATGTCTGTCCAAAACAAATGAAAAGTATTACAAACAGGATGAATCCGATAGTGAAGTCAACTA
>CACWOG010000222.1 GCA_902762455.1 uncultured Bacteroidia bacterium
CTATGTGGAAGGCAAGGACTTATCGCGCGACTCAACCTCGGTCATCGAAATGACACACCAGAAGCCGTATAACCCCGACTACCTGATCTACAGCACATACACCGACAAGGAACAGCTGGCGGTATTCTCTGAAGTCTATTACGAACCAGACTGGAAAGCATACATCGACGGACAGCCAGCCGAATATTTCCGTGCCAACTACATACTCCGTGCAATGGTTATCCCTGCTGGTCAGCACAAGATTGAATTCATCAACGAGGCTCCTATGATAAAAGTATGGGACATTGTATCGATAGCATTCTCGGTACTGCTCGCAATTCTTGTCGCAGGCGCTATCTATCTGAAATACAAAAAAGAAAAATCGCAAAAGGTTGCCGTCAAAGCATAAAAAGAAATGATTTCAGTAATCGTCTGCACATACAACCGCGACAAGTACCTGTACAAGGCCTTGTCGCACATTGCCAGCAACGACTATCCTGCCGACGACTATGAAATTATCCTTGTCAACAACAACAGCACCGACAACACATTAGCCGAAGCAGAACGGTTCAAACTCGACTATCCGAATATAAACATAACTATTGTAACCGAACAGCAAAACGGACTTTCGTTTGCCCGCAACAGAGGTATTGCAGAAAGCAAAGGCGATTTCCTTGTCTTTCTCGACGACGACACTGCTATCGGTAGCAACTACCTGCGCAACTTAAGCGAAAACTTAGCCAAGCATCCAGATACCATTGCATTTGGAGGGAAAGTAGTCCCAATATTCGAGACAGGAATGCCCAAATGGGTATCTTGTTGGACAATGCCTCTGTTCGCCGTTACCGACAAAGGAGATGGAACGTTAACCTTCAAAGGGAAATCGTATCCTGTAGGAGCCAATATGGGTGTAAAGCGTTCCGCATTTGAGAAATACGGAACATTCGATACGCAACTTGGCAGAAAACGTGATATGCTTTTAGGCGGAGAGGAAAAGGACTTTTTCTATCGTCTGAAAGCCGACAACCAGAAAATATATTATTTCGGAAACATTGCCATTGAACATTTAATACCAAATGCACGAACCACAAGCGACTACATAAGAAACATAGGTATAGGAATCGGCATTAGCGAACGCATTAGGTTCCGAAAAAAGAATTCTACACAACGTTCAATCAAGGTCCTATGGGAATTTACAAAAACCTGCGCATCAATACTCCTATGGTTGTACTATGCCATAAGCCTCAGACCATCGAAAGGCAATGCAATAATGATTCTTAGGAAAAATGTCGTTGCGGGGATAATGAAAAAATAAAAATGTTTGCTACCTTTGCATAATAAATAAAAACAAAAGAAATGCCATCTAATTTCATAAAGAAACTCAAATTAAACTTATTCTATTTTGACAACCTGCTCACGAAAGAAGTTTTCAAATGCGATCCTGAGCTATGCAAAATGGAACGCGCTCACATTCTGGCAGCAGCAATGCACAGAAATGGAATAAGATACATCAGAAAAGACCCCAATAACGGCCGAATAATATTATGCACACCCGAAAGAATTATGGTTGCAACTGACAATTACTGGGTTATATTCCATGAAATATTCTGCGCAAAACTGTACGAAATGGAAGACAAGCACCTAAAGAAACCATTTGCACTATTCGACCTCGGAATGAACAGAGCCTACACCTCATTATATTTCACGCAATTTGATTCCTGTAAAGTTATATACGGCTACGAACCTCACCCTGAAACATTCGCATTTGCCAAATACAACATCGACCTCAACAAAGAATATCTCATCGACAAGGGTATCAAAGTCAATATTTTTGAATATGGACTTGGAGACAAGGATGCAACATTGCAACTTCGTAGCATTTCAGGTCGCGATGGTGTAAGCACAGTTGAAGGTTGCCAGAATTCTGCCGTATCGGGCAAATCAAATACACAAAGCATTAATGTAAAGATACGCAATGTCTCTACAGAATTAGAGAAAAGGTTTGTCGAAATAAAAGACTTGGAACTTAGGAAAATTTTAAAGATTGACGTTGAAGGTGCTGAATACGGCATATTTGAAGAACTTTGTAAAACAGGACAAATCAAGCAATTCGACTTAATAACAGGAGAAGCGCACAATGGAATAGAACCTATAAGAATGAAACTTGAAGCAAACGGCTTTACTATGGAACATATTGGTGGCTCAGGGAAATGCAAAGATTTTTTATTTGTAAAAGCGTAGAAAATGAACATTGCAGTAATATTGGCAGGAGGTGTTGGTAGTCGTCTTGGGTATTCAACACCAAAACAATTTCTGAAAGTTGCAGGAAAAACAGTAATTGAACACACTATTGATATTTTTGACAACAATAGCCTAATCGATGAAATTGCTGTCGTTATCCATCCTCTGTATATTGATGAAATGGAAAACATTGTGGTTCGCAACCAATGGAAAAAGGTAAAACGGATACTAAAAGGTGGCGACGAACGCTATATGTCAACACTTTCGGCCATTGAGTCATATAAAGGATGCGATGATTGCAATATGATTTTCCACGATGCAGTAAGACCTCTCGTCAACAACCGCATAATCAAGGATGTAATTGATGCACTCAACAAATACGATGCTGTTGATGTTGCCGTACCCGCCACCGACACAATAATTGAGGTTGACGAGGACGGAAAGTTCATCGACAAAATTCCCAAGCGCAAGCTTCTTCGTCGCGGACAGACTCCACAAGCGTTTAAATATAGCATAATTGCAAAAGCATACGAAAAAGCACTCAAAGATTCCGACTTCGTTTCTACCGATGACTGCGGAACGGTAGTAAAATATATGCCAGAGGTAAAAATCTTTGTTGTAGAAGGCGACGAATCGAATATGAAGTTAACATACAAGGAAGACCTTTTCCTCCTTGACAAACTTTTCCAGCTCCGTTCCACTACATTACACAACGAAATGGATTTCTCCCGACTCAAAAACAAGGTTATTGTTGTTTTTGGCGGCAACTCTGGTATCGGGAAAAAAATTGTCGAAACTTCGCAACAATACGGAGCAAAAGTATATTCGTTTTCACGTAGCACTACAGGGACAGACATTTCAAACCGAAACGACGTGGAGAAAGCCCTCGCTATTGCAGCCAAGGGAAACGGCAATAAAATAGACTATGTCATCAACAGTGCGGCAATTCTTGCCAAAGAACCACTGACATCAATGGATGCGAACCTGATTGACACCATAATACGCACCAACTACGACGGCATGGTTAATGTTGCAATATCTGCATTCCCATATCTGAAAGTAAGCCACGGACAACTATTGCTTTACACATCAAGTTCTTACACCCGAGGCAGAGCTTTCTACAGCATTTACTCTTCCACGAAAGCCGCCGCAGTAAACTTTATGCAGGCATTAGCACAGGAATGGGAAAGTTATGGCATAAGAGTCAACGTAATAAATCCGGAACGGACCAACACACCGATGCGGACAAAAAATTTCGGCATAGAACCGCCCAATACACTTCTCAACGCTAGTGAAGTGGCAGAAGTCTCACTCAAAACCCTTTTGCTCGACATTACAGGTCAAGTAGTTGATGTGAAAATAAAGAAAAGCTGAAAATGAAAAGTGCTGACACATCTTTGAGTTACAAATTACGCCTAATTTGGGCATATAAGGATGTTTTGCGCAACCACTTCTCACCTATTTTCAAATGGTACACAAGAAAATTCAGGGATAGGCAGATTGCTGCCGCCGAACAACTTCGCAACAAGAAACGCATCGATGTTGCATTTCTCCTTACAATTCCCGGAATGTGGAAATCGGACTACCTGTTCCTGGAACGGGACGGGACGGTTTACAAGATCCTTGCATCAGCTGTGATCATACCGTCCGGCGGTGATAGTATTGAAACGGAGGAAGGCAGCGGGAAGCCGCTGGT
>CACWOG010000223.1 GCA_902762455.1 uncultured Bacteroidia bacterium
CATTTGTGTATCTTATAAGAGAGCCTTCTGCGTATGGTGCATACTGGCAAAACCATTCGGGGAAAGCAGAACAATTTACCCTGCGAGGACCAAGTGTACAACTTTGAAAAATTATTATTACAACTATTATTATTGAACCTAAAATACTATTTTTCATAATTTTATTATTTTTAATGTTAATGATTTTGATAATGTTTTTAGTGAATGTAGTTGTTTTGTTTGTGCCATACAGATAGTGCTGGCAAGGATAAATCCTAGTAATGCTATTTTTCTCATAGATAAAAATTTAAATTAAACTTTTGCAAAGATATTAAGGGAAAGAATGACAACCAAATTATAAATCTGATATTATACTTAGCATATATTTTTTATAGAGATAAAGAAACTAGCAGGCAAACAGGAAAACACCCAGACAGTCTGTTAGTCCGTCAGCCTGTTTTCCTTCTCGAAAAATTCTTCCGAAAGTTTGCGTCCGTTCTGCATATTTTTATTATCTTTGCTATTTATTTTCTCTTTAAATGGCAAGGCGACTTTTCATATTGCTGATAATCTTGACTGTAGGATTTTTCCGCAGTTACGCCCAGTTTGACGGCGACTTCTGCAACGACATCGACGACAAGAAACTGATAAAGAGTTTCCAGAAGGGCGTGCAGCTGCTCAACGACGGCAAGATGAACGAAGCCGAAGTCATCTTCGCAAAGATTATCGACGAGGAGCCCGAATTTACCGAGGCGTGGGTGGCAAGTTCCGAAATCAACTACTCCAAATATAAGAGCGCAAAAGACCCCAAAAGCCAGAACAACTATTACTCGCGCTACGTGAAATGCCTCGAAAGCGTTGCAAAGCTCTGCCCGTCGTACCAGAACT
Organism: uncultured Bacteroidia bacterium; assembly: GCA_902762455.1. Classification (GTDB taxonomy): domain Bacteria; phylum Bacteroidota; class Bacteroidia; order Bacteroidales; family ML635J-15; genus Bact-19. The sequence continues at coordinate 868 of CACWOG010000223.1, forward strand.
ACGAAGTTTGCTACACACTTGGAAAGATTTTCTTCAGCCACGACAAGCTCGACGTAGCCAAGACCTACCTGAAAACCTACATCGACAACGGCAAGAAGGGCACAAAGTACTACACCGACGCCGAAAGCACCTATCATTATATAGAGCAGTACCTAAATTTGATTGAAAATCCGGTTCCGTTCGAGCCTGTGATTGTGGAAGGCGTGTCGAGTGCATACGACGACTACCTGCCGCTCATCTCGCCCGACGGTTCGCTGGCTCTGTTTACGAAGGCCTATATGAAAAAGGAAATAAATTCGATTTATGGCGACCGCTTTGTCGAAGAGTTTACCGTATCGAAGGCTTCCGACGACAAGGGGCTAATCTTCTCGCCGGGCGAACCGCTGCCATATCCTTTCAACTCGGGCAAAAACCAAGGTGCAGCCTCAATCTCAATCGACAACAAGACGCTTTTCATCACAATATGTGAATTTGTGAGCCGCGACTACGACAACTGCGACATATATATGTCAACCCGCGTTGGCGACGGCTGGTCGGAACTGAAGTCACTCGGACCTAACATCAACGGCGTTAAGACCTGGGAAAGTCAGCCTTCGATTTCGGCCGACGGCATTCCGACAGCCAGACGTTGTATTTCTCGTCAGACGGTCACCTCGGAATTGGCGGATACGACATTTTCTTCTCCAAGTTCAGGGACAGCGACTGGACAAAGCCTGTCAACATCGGCTATCCAATAAATACCAAGAACAACGACTTGGGTTTTGTTGTCAACACTCAGGGAACCAAGGCCTATTTTGCATCGAACAAACTTAACGGCAAGGGCGGCTGGGACATCTACGCCATTGACCTTTACAAGGAAGCCCGCCCCGAAAAGGTGTTCCTAGTGAAAGGTCAGCTCGTGGATGACAACGGTTACGCGCTCAGCGATGCCAAGCTCGAAGTGAAAAACACCCGTACCGAAGAAGTGTCGGAAGGCGTTGTAGATGCCGAAACCGGACATTACGCAGTTGCCGTAACAGCCCAAAACGAAAACGACGATTTCCTGATGGTTGTGAAAAAAGAAGACTACAGCTTTTCATCAACATTGATTGAACCAACCGAGGAAACCTTTGAAAAACCTATTGAGGTCAACTTCGAAGTGAAGCCGATAGAAGCAGGAAAGTCGGTTCAAATCAACGACATATACTACGCTACGGCATCGTACGAGATAAACCAGAAGAGCTATGCGGTACTGAACGAGTTTGCCGAATTCCTGAAGTCGAATCCGACCGTAAAGGTTGAAATCCGCGGTCACACCGACAACATCGGCAGTGCGCAGACAAACATAACGCTGTCGAACCGCCGTGCGCAGGCAGTTTACGACTACCTATTGTCAAAAGGCGTTCCAAAGGCAAACGTAAGTTACAAGGGTTATGGCCCCAACATGCCTATTGCCGACAATAAGACCGAAGCCGGCAGGGCTAAGAACAGAAGAACGGAATTTTACATATTATCAAAGTAAATCAATCCTAAATCGTCAATCTAAAATCGTAAATCAAATTATGGAAAACAAGAAGCCTATTGAAATATCTGAACTTGGGGAATTTGGTCTAATCGACCATCTTACAAAAGACTTGACGGTAATCGACAAGAACCTTATAAAGGGCATTGGCGACGACTGTGCGGTATTCGAATGTGGCGACATCTGCAATCTTGTTACCACCGACCTGCTCGTCGAAGGTGTTCACTTCAATTTGATTTACACACCTCTGAAACATCTTGGATACAAGGCTGTTGCAGTAAATCTTAGCGATATTTACGCAATGAACGGCACACCTAAATATATTACGGTTTCTGTTGCAATAAGCCGCAAGTTCTCGGTGACGGCTATGGAGCAGTTGTACGAAGGCATTAAACTTGCCTGCGACCGTTTTGATGTAGAGTTAATCGGTGGTGACACAACAAGTTCGCTGTCGGGACTTTTCATCAACATTACAGCTATTGGACAAGCCAAGAAGGAAGATATTGCCTATCGTAGCGGAGCAAAGAAGAACGACCTTGTCTGCGTAAGCGGTGACTTGGGCGGGGCCTACATAGGTTTGAAAGTCCTTGAGCGTGAAGCAAAGCTCTATATGGACGACAAGGACACTCAGCCGGAACTCGAAGGATACGAGTATGTCATTGAACGCCAGTTGAAGCCAGAACCTCGTCGTGACATTGTTCGTGAACTCAAAAAGCGAGGAATTGTTCCCAATGCAATGATTGACATTTCGGACGGACTATCGTCGGAATTGCTGCATATCTGCAAGGAGTCGGGCGTAGGTTGCCGTGTGTATGAGGACAAGATTCCAATTCACGAGCAGACCGAGTTTGTTTCGAACAAGTTCCGTCTCGACCCAAGCCTTGCCGCAATGAATGGGGGCGAGGACTACGAATTGCTGTTCACTGTGCCGCTCGACAAGAAGGAGATTATTGAAGAAATGAACGATGTGGCAATAATCGGATATATCTGCGAAGATGCTAATTGCAGAAAGTTTGTCGCCCGTAATGGCGTCGAACTGGACTTGAAGGCGCAGGGATGGAATGCGTTTTAGAACATATCCGATCTTAACAAAAAAGTCCGACACTTTGCCGGACTTTTATATTTTGATGCTTGAAAAAACTATCCCAAAGCAGCAATCTGCTCCTTCAGAATCTTAATCTTTGTTTCGGCATCGCTCTGTTTCTTGCGTTCCTTTTCGATTACAGCCGCAGGTGCGTGGCTCACGAAATTCTCGTTCGAGAGCTTCTTCATTACCGATTCAAGGAAACTTTCGGCGTAGGCAAGTTCTTCACGCAACTTCTTCAATTCCTCGTCCTTGTTAATCAGGTTGCCAACAGGAATGAAATATTCGTTCTTGTTAACGATGAAACCTGCTGCCATCGGAAGTTTTTCGGCAATGGTGTCAATATTTTCCATATTGCAGAGCTTAATAATCACGCAGTCGAGTGCATCGTAGTATTTTTCGTGCTTGATGACCGACATTGTAAGCTTTTCCTTCTGCGGAATGTTCTTTTCCTTCCTTACGGTACGGATGTTTGCAACGACTTCCTTGGTAAGTTCAAAGCCAGCAAGCATATCGGCATCGACAGGCATTGCCTTTGGCAAATTTGCAACAACAATGCTCTCGCCTTCCTTGCGTTCGGCTATCGACTGCCAGATTTCTTCGGTAATGAACGGCATGAACGGATGCAACAGAAGAACCAGCTTCTCGAAGAAACCTATTGTTGCATCGTAAGTCTTGCGGTCGATTGGCTGTCCGTAAGCCGGCTTGATAAGTTCGAGGTACCATGCCGAAAATTCGTCCCAGAACAACTTGTAAACTCTCATCAAGGCTTCCGAAATGCGGTACTTCGAAAAATCTTCGTCGAGGTCGGCAATGGTTTCGCTCAGCTTCGAGTTGAACCAATCGACAGCAACCTTTGCTTCGGCAGGCTGTTCAATGTCGGCGACATTCCAACCCTTTACAAGACGGAGTGCGTTCCAAATCTTGTTGTTGAAGTTACGTCCCTGCTCGCACAAAGCCTCGTCGAAAAGGATGTCGTTTCCAGCAGGAGCCGAAAGCATCATACCCATACGAACGCCATCGGTGCCATACTTGTCCATAAGTTCAATCGGGTCGGGCGAATTACCGAGCGACTTCGACATCTTACGGCCAATCTTGTCGCGAACGATACCGGTGAAATATACATTCTTGAACGGCATCTGACCTTTGTATTCGTAACCGGCCATAATCATCCTTGCCACCCAGAAGAAAATAATATCGGGAGCAGTTACAAGGTCCGAAGTTGGGTAGTAATATTTGATTTCCTCGTTGTCGGGATTGTTGATGCCGTCGAAAAGCGAAATAGGCCACAGCCACGATGAGAACCAAGTGTCCAAGCAATCGCTATCCTGACGCAAGTCATTCATTGTGAGATTGTTGTCGCCACTCTTTGCTTTCGCTTTTTCGAGTGCGAGTTCTGGAGTTTCGGCAACAACATAACCTCCCTTTGGCAGGAAGTATGCCGGAATCTGATGTCCCCACCACAACTGACGGCTGATGCACCAGTCCTTGAGGTTTTCCATCCAGTGACGGTAAGTGTTCTTGTATTTTGCGGGGTAGAACTTTATGTCGTCGTTCATAACAGCGTCGAGGGCAGGCTTTGCAAGGTCCTGCATCTTGAGGAACCACTGCATCGAAAGCTTTGGCTCGATGGCGACATTTGTGCGCTCCGAGTAGCCTACCTTATTGGTGTAGTTTTCAACCTTTTCGAGAAGTCCGGCATTCTGCAGGTCGATTTCAATCTGCTTGCGTACTGCAAAACGGTCCATTCCAACATAC
>CACWOG010000224.1 GCA_902762455.1 uncultured Bacteroidia bacterium
TCACCTAAAGACCTCGGAGTGGTCAAATATTTATAACACAAACACATACAAAACAAAACGACCTCAGCGAGGTCGCACAATACAAAAAAAACTCGGCAGCCACCTGCGCAACTGCCGAGTTGATTATTTCGTATTATTGATATTGTTCAAAGCAGAGCCTTAGGTTTGCTTGGGCGCAGGCAAGAGCCTACGACGAGCAAGGACAAAAGCAATGCCAATAATCATTGCTGTATGCAAACAAAAAAAGTCGCCTTGTAGCGACCTTAAATATTTTCGGATAAATCCTTTATCTGAGCAAATCACGGCACATTACGTGCCGATTAAAAAACGATGACCACTAACGATACAACTCAAGATTATACTGCATTTTTCTTAATCGAACACTGTCTTCAAACCAAATACCAGCAACATTGGTAACAGTATCTGGCACCACATGGCCAACAATAATCGTGCCAGTACCACGAACCTTGTCAGAAAGATCAAAACGTGTCTGCAAACCATTACACAAATTATTAAAACCTTGTGGTCTATAGCCGTGACATGGAGACCCATTTTGGCCATTAGCTAAAGGAGAGCCTTTGTTTATAATATTTATAAAAACATATTTATATGTTGAATCATAGGCATACTTTTTTATAGAATCCAACGGAATTACACTATCTCTGCGTTCTATCTTGGGGTCATAATCAAACACTTTTTCCTTGGTTGGGATTACGATTGTGTCGGTGGGGTCCGGTTGTGGGTTTGGTGGGGTTGGATTATCAGGTTCGTCCTTGCACGAGTTCATCATCGGCAAGGCAAACAGCATTAGCAAAGGCAGGAAAATGCGCAAAGCCAATTCGCGGCAGCGACGAGAAAAGATATAGTTCTTGCTCGGCTGTGGGATTGCTGCAACATCAACGGTAATGTCCGACAAGTCTATGTTGCAACCGTCGGCGGAATTAGGATCAATGCAACTTAACGAAACATTAGTTTCTGTTTTAGAATTGCCTCTGCTGGAAAATACAGAAGTGTTCTTGTAAACATAATACAGAAACTCATCTGCGAAAGCCACTCTTCCCAAATCGCAGGCACACGAAATAGGATGATCCTCATATTGAGTATATGCTTCGCGTCCTTGTTTACGAATCGCCCTAGGTACTTTTTTCATCCTATGCTGATACCTATAGGCCATTCCCAGAAGCACAGAACTGTCAACTTCCATTTCGTCGCCTACATACACGAAGTTTTTCAGCGAATGTCGTCTAATATCCCTATTGTCCATAAATTACTGTACGCCAGTTATATCCCATCGGCACATCGGCTTTTCGTTAATCAAACGTACGGCTTGGTTCATCGCCAAACCAATGGCAAAAATATACAATGAAGATGAAATTACAAAATTTATTTTTAAAACACAGCAATTTATATCAGCACCCCTATCTGGTACACACCAAATGCCACTATCCACGCCAGCACAAGCGACACACCTGCCGACAAGACCGCCCACTTGAAGCCCGATACCTTGCGGATTGCAGATGTGGCACCCAGACACGGGAAACATATCAGCATAAAGAACACAAACGCCAAAGCCGCAACGGAAGCATTTGCTTCGCCATCATCAGCTTCCGCAGACACTTCCTCTGTCCTATTCAGCATCGACATTGTACTGATTGTCAACTCCTTGCCTGCAAATCCAGATATTGCTTCCACCGACATCTTCCAGTCGAAACCAAGCGGACGGAAAACTGGCTCTATTAAATTGCCGAACTTCGCCAATGCCGAAGATTCTATCCGTGCTTCCGCGACAGACGCATCTTCCCTATTTTCAGTATTTTGCCGGAAATATGTCAAAGCCCACACAACGATTGCACCTAACACGACAATTCCAGAAATGCGCTTCAGGTACTCCCAAGTGCGATTCCACATATAACTCAACGAAATAAAGAGCGTTGGCTTCTTGTATGATGCAAGTTCAATAACATACGGATACTCATTGTTTTTCAGCAATGTTTTACTGTAGATTTTTGCAAACGCCATTGCAAGCAACATTCCCACCAGATATACGATGAACATTATCAAAGCAGGGAATTTCGGGAAGAATGCCGACACCAAAAGCAAGCAGACCGGCACACGCGCAGCGCAGGGCAAAAACGGTATGGCAAGTGTAGCCAGAATCCTATCTTTCTTGCTTTCAATGTGCCTTGCGCTCATTATGGCAGGAATTGAGCATCCGAATCCCAACACCATAGGAACCAACGATTTGCCTTGCAATCCAAGTCTGCGCATAAAACCATCAACGCAATATGATGCACGCGACATATAACCCGAATTTTCAAGCAGTCCGACTAGAAGATAGAAAATGAAAAGAATTGGCACAAACGACAGCACCGCTCCCACACCGCCAATAAGTCCATCGGCAAGGAAAGCGCCAAACGCACCACCTACCGACATTCTCACCGAATCGGCAAGCGAAGCCGTAGCACTTGAAATCCACTCCATCGGGAAGCGTCCTAGCTCAAATGTGGCACAGAAAATTGCAGCCATCATAAGCAGGAACAACGGGAATCCCCAAGTCTTGTGCAACAGTACCGAATCGGCCTTCTCGGAATCCCACTGCGACTTGCGCACGCCAGTAACCTTCGACATCAGACCATCGATATAAGAACGGCGAGCCTGCTTCAGCACATAATACACATGGTTGTTGAACTGCTTGCCAAGCACAGCCGAATGCATTTTTACAAAGCACTTTACGGTGTTGCACGACTTGCATGGAGTGTTGAAGCTATGCACAATCCTGTCCTCTTCGAGCAGACTTATCGCCATATAGCGCGACGAAGCATTGAAATCGTAGCCTTTCTTGCCTTCCAACTCCTTTTGTATCATACGGATATGGCGTTCAACCTGACGACCATAATTCACATGAACATAGCGCATATCGGGATTGTCGCCAGCGTAAGCCGACAAAATTGTACGGATGACATTTTCTCGACTTTCGCCAGTCTCATCGGCTTCGTTGAAATGAACAATCGGAACACCAAGCAACTTCGACATCTTATTCAAGTCAACATACAGACCATCCTCATTTTCTTCGCAGTAGCCTCTTATGACAAGTACAATTTTTACGCCCAAGTCCATCAACTGCACGACAGGCACAAGTTCGGTTTCAAGCTTATGAAAATCGACCACAGCCACAAAGACATCCGTCTTTTCGGCGAGCACCAGATTGCGGAAACGCTTGTTGGCATAGTCGTCGCCAAAAATGTAATCGACTTGAGGCAAGTAAGTTATGTTAATGTCATAGTTCTCAAACTTGGCATTCTCTTCACCGCCAAACAATCCAGTTGCAAACGATTCCTTAGTCTGGAACAGGGATACATTCACGGTATTCAGTTCGTTGATTATAAAATCCTGACATTGCGGATCGGAGGCCGAAACCAACGACAGATTAGAGAGATAAGATTTGGGAAATGTGCAGTTTCGTTTACAACCTTCAACTGAAAAAACAAGGTTACCATCAGCATCAGACTTCTGCGCAACAATCTTCTTTCCGACCTCGATGCCGAAACCTTCAATCTTCTTACGGAAGTCGTTACAACCATAGATTTTGGCTATATAATATTCCTGATTACAAGCAATTTGCAAATCTTCAACCATTTCAATCCCAATTTCTCTATACAAATTGCAAATGTAAACAGCGTGAAAATCTTGAAGCAGAAATATCGCAACAAGATATTAACCATATTCAATTCTCGAATGTGAATAAGATTACGAGTAAAGATAGGAAAAATTTGACAACAAACTCTCATTCATTTAGTCATCCTATATTTGCTGCGTAAAAATAAATGTTATTTTTATGGAGTAAAAGTGATTATTAATTTTTCAAACAGAAGTGGGAAAGGAATAAGATTT
>CACWOG010000225.1 GCA_902762455.1 uncultured Bacteroidia bacterium
ACAGCGTAAGCCGAGTATGCCATCGAGCGGAACTCTCTAATCTCTTGGAACACAATCGAAGACATTCCTGTGCCGAAATACTGGTTGAACGCATTTTGGTTTGCCATCTGCTTTTCGTCAAGCACTTCGCCTTGAACATAGAAGTAAATCTTGCTCTGCAATGCCTTCGAGTCGTTTAGGAAAAGTATGGTGTTTTCTGTATATTCCTTTGTCGGAAGAATTTTTGGAAACTCATCGTTGGTTTCTACTGAATTTAAATCCATAGTTTTCATCATTATGATAATGTCGTCGGCGCTAAGGCTTCCAGAATAATGTATGGAGAACGGCTGTTTCTTTAATTGAGAAAGAGCTGTCATCATGTCGTCGGAAGTAATTTTCGACACTTCCTTTGCGCTCATACGGCGGAGGTACTTTGAATTTTCGCCATAAATACCGTATTGCAGAAGGGCGGAAGCTATTTCGTCTGTTGATTCGCGCTCCATCTTGCGGTTCATTGCATCTTCTTCGGTAATGCGGTCAAGTTTTGAATCGTCGGCTTTTGCATCGCTAAGCAGGCTCAGCACCAGACTGACCGACTCCTTGAAATACTTGTTGAAACCATCAATAGAAATCGTAAAGTAGTTTTCGCCAGCGGATACCGAATACGATGCCGCATATTTCTGAAGTTCCTTGTTCAGTTCGTCGTTAGTGTATTTTGACGTGCCTATGTACTGCAGGTATGATGCCAATTGTTCGTATTTCGGATTATTTTTAAGTCCGGTCTTGAACTTGATTTCCATATTGAAGATGTCGTTCTGGTCAAATCTTGAATAATATAGGTCAACACCTTTGGCAATTCCGTGATATTCATAGTCCTTACCTTCCTTTATAAAATTCGGGGACATTGACTTTACAGGCATTTCCTCAAATTTCTTTGCATATTCAGATGACACTTCTGCATTTTCGGGTACAACAGGGTCAAATCCGGGCTTGTCAAGTTTGTCTTTTTTCGGGAATCCCATCTTTGAATGGTACGACAGGTAGTTGTCGTTAAAATATTTTTCAGCGACCTTCTTGATGTCTTCGGGAGTTATATTTTCGATAATCTTCGGATATTTAAGGATTTCGTCCCAGCTTTTTCCGGAAATGAAGCATTCGCCCATTCTGTAGGCACGCATTTCAGGGTCTTCCATTTCAGATTCGAAATCCTTTATCATTTCGAGCTTTATCGATTCGAGCCATTCTTTGTCAACATTTTCGTTACGCAGACGGTTTATTTCGTTGACAACCAGTGCTTCTGCATCTTCAAACTTTTGTCCTAGAATTTTCGGAACGTACAATATCATCATTCCGCCGTGGTCGAGACGTTCGTTGTTGAGTGCCATTGCTGCCAGCAGTTTCCTGTCGTTCATAAGTTTGTCAAGATAGCCTGTCGATGATGAATTGTTCAGCAATTTCTCGCATACTGAAATCACATACGAATCATAATCGTTCATTGTTACAGTACGGTAGCCAAGCACACCCATCTTAACTGGAGTTAAGTTAACCTCAACAGATTCGACACCATTGAAAGGCTTTTCCTCGTACTTCGGGTACTGTGGAACATCACCTTTCTTCCATACGCCGAAATACTTTTCTATCAATGGCTTAACGTTTGAAATCTTGAAGTTTCCAGTCATTATCAGTGCCATATTGTTGGCGACATAGTAGGTGTCGTACATTTTCTGCATAGTTGTCAGCGACGGGTTTTTAATATGGTCGGCTGTACCAATGACGGTTTGTGTTCCATACGGATGGTTCTTGTAGAAATGCGACAGGAACGACTCCATAAGGTTTGAAGAGAACTCGTCGGCATACATATTCTTTTCCTCGAATACGGTCTCCAGTTCCGACTGGAACAGTCTGAATACCGGATGTTTGAAGCGGTGCGAGTACAATTCCATCCATTTTTCCATCTGTCCAACGGGGAAAGCGTTGAAATAAGCCACAACCTCGTCGGAAGTAAAGGCATTTACCATTGTGGCACCCATTCCGTCGAGGAGTTTGTCCAGTTCGTTTGGAATAGCATACTTGCCAGCCTTCAGCGAAAGAGCGTTTATTTCTTTCTGGATTTCCTTGCGGCGAACATCGTCGGTGGTAGCTGCAAGTTCGTCGTACTTCATTACTATGCTGTCCAAGTAAACTTTTTCTGCCTTGTAGTCAACGGTTCCAATCTGGTCTGTCCCCTTGAACATCATGTGTTCGAGGTAATGCGAAGTGCCGGTATGGTCGGCAGGGTCGTATTTTCCGCCAGTCTTTATGGCGACAGCTCCAAGAACAACCGAAGCGTTTGGGTCTTCGTTCAGATAGACATTCAAGCCGTTTGGCAACTCGTAATGCACAACTTCAAGGCTCTTATTTTTTTGAGAAAAAGCAACTATACTGCATAAAATTGCAACGAACAGAAAAACTAATTTATTCATTTTCAATCTATTTATATTTCTTCTTAAAATCTTTTTTCTTTAATACCGCAGTGGAAATTATTGATACGTCCTTTATTGGCTGGCGGTCGAGGTTAGTCTCAATTTTCGAAAATTTGTCCAGAATGTCAATTCCGACTACAATTTCTCCGAAAACCGTATAAAAGCCCTCAAACATTGGAACTCCGCCATTTTCAAGGTATTTGTCAATATTTTTTTCCGAAATGGAAAACAATTCCACGCCGTCCTTTTCTATTTGAGGCTTTACCTTTTTCATAATTCTGGCATACACCTCGTTATACTGCTTCATTGTTTTCATGTTATTAAGCGCATCGAGGCTGTCTTTATAAGGTTTGTTTTCGGGATGCGTCAAAAATTCGTCTATATATAATTTATAGGTATCGCGATTCTTGAGAGCAACTGATGCCTTTATCTCGTGAATGCTCAGGTTTTTGCCACCGTCGATAAGGAAAAATAAGTTGCCGTCCGACTTTTTGTCGGGATTTTGAGAACCTTCCAGTCTTTTCATTGCAATTGAGCCTCGCTTCGGGATAATTTTTCCCTTAAATTCGGCTGGTAGGGTAGCATTGTTTATAAGGTCGGTCTGCAATACGCTGTTTTCGTCGTATCCATTTCGCAGACCGAACGAATATTCACTTTTTCGAATCGCCTTGTACATTGGTTTTTCGTCATATAGGTGCGAGGTGCATTTTTCCATGAAGTTATCGCGATGTGCAGGTGTCCCCTCGTACAGTCCAACAACAAAGTTGCCTTCGGAAGTTTCTATCTCAATGTAATTCTTTATTTTCAGCGGATTGTGCAAAGTGCTGCACGACTGCAAAAGTCCCGCCCAGCATACGCCTAAAAAAAGTATCCGCAATATTTTTTTCACAAATAATAATTTATATTGTTTTTTTTATTAATATTGTGGGCGTAAAATTAGAAAAAAAATTACGAATGAATATGAAAAAAAATGTTGTAATATTTTTGGTTTTAGCTTTGGCTATCGGAGGTATGATTTTGTCGAACGGTTGCCGTAAACCAGTTCCGCCAAAGGCTATTGTAAGAATTGTTGACACCAAAAAGCAACCTGTTGAGAATGCAATGGTTATAATAAAGGCCAACAACTCCGACAGTGCTCATACAATGGTATATTTCAAGGACGAAACCAAGTCGGTTGCCGACACTCAGTACACAAAATCAGACGGCATCTTGGAATACGAATTCAAGTACGAATCAATCCTGAAGGTTGAAGCAACCAAGGCTGCCGACAGGCAGAATCCTTTCGTAAGAAGAGGAATGGGTGTGCTTGTTCTCGAAAACAACAAGACCGCCGATGTAACTATTGAAATCAACGAACAGACAGTTTTCAATTAGGATTTGTATATGAAAAGACTTTTATCTGCATTTGTCCTTGTGGCAATATGCGCAACTGCATTTG
>CACWOG010000226.1 GCA_902762455.1 uncultured Bacteroidia bacterium
GAGCGCACCCCATGGGGACGCGGACTATTGCCCGACTACGAGTTACCGCTCTCCTACAACGAGATTACAATGGGCGCCGATGGCGAGACCGATGTTATGCTCGAATACGCACTGCAACTGATTGCCGAAGGCAAATATCTCAGCGATAAGGATCCGTTTGCCGAAATCGATGCACAAAAACCCGAAGAAAGTTCAGAAAAATGCAATTGCCTGTGGATATGGATTTTAATAGCAATCGGCATTATATCTGTTGCAGGAATATTTGTTGGATTCCGCTGTAGAAAGAATAGACAAAAAGCATAAGGCATCGAATGATCTGAAAATATTCTTCCATGACGAAATGGAAGTTGAGATAAAAATAATATTTTTGTCTCGAATTTGTACGCAGCACAAAATAGCAAAGGTGTTAACTGTAAATGTATGCAACTGAATAATTTTGGATATTACTGGTTGGATTCGTGGGTATTGGCAAATATCATACAACTTGCTACGCAAGAATTTTGTCTTCACAATCTTAATCGCAACAACGATCCATGTGGGCGGCTATATGACCAGATGACGCAAGCTGCACGCTCGGTGTCTGCAAATATTGCCGAAGGCAATTCACGACATTCTACTTCAAAGGAAACAGAAATGCGTCTTACTGATGTAGCACGCGCAAGTCTTTCGGAATTAGCAAACGATTATATAAATTGGCTATTACGACAAGAACAAATACCATGGTCTGTAAAATCTGAGGAACATCATGCAGTATCGTATATTTCTCTAGACCACCCTACTTACAAAGATGATGTGCAACATCAGAGCGGCATTCACATACTAGCACAAAAGCACAAATTTGACAAATGGCTATGCTCAAAAGATTCTATTGTCGAAGCAAATTGCTTGATTGTTTTGTGTAATCGTCTGATAATGATGCTTGGCAAGCAAATAGAAAACCAAATTGACAAATTCAAGCAAGAAGGAGGCTTTACCGAAGGTCTAACAGCAGAGAGGCTCGCATATCGAACAGATCAAAGTGCTCAAACTGGAGCACCGACCTGCCCCAAATGCGGCAAACCAATGTTAAAACGCGTGGCAAAGAAAGGTGTCAATTCGGGAAAAGAATTTTGGAGTTGCAGCGATTATCCTGAATGTAATGGAACAAGGAATTTATAATTGGTCAAACACCGTAATTACCTTACTACGTTATAAGGTAATTACGGACTAATAAAGATTCAAAAAAGAAATAGTGAAATGAAATATTCGAAAGTTAAATGCAGAATCGTTTTTTTTATCAAAAATATAGTATTTATAGTTATATTTTTGATAGGATTTTGGGGAACTTCCTTTTCCCAACTTCCCACCGTCTCAATCCTCGGCGACTCGTACAGCACTTTCGAAGGATACACAACACCGCAAGAAAACGAGCAATGGTATTTCAAGACCAAACGCGACCGTACCGATGTGGAAAAAGTCGAGCAGACCTGGTGGTGGATTCTTTGCGAAGAATACGGACTGCAACTCGAAATCAATAACTCGTACAGCGGCTCAACAATCAGCTATAGTGGATACTACGGCCGCGACTACAAGGACCGCTCTTTTATCACTCGTGCGTCAAACATCGGCAATCCCGACATAATCCTCGTCTTCGGTGCGACAAACGACGATTGGGCTGGGGCTCCGCTCGGAACGCTGAAATATGAAGGCTGGGCTGAAGAAGACTTGTACTCCTTCCGCCCGGCAATGACTTACCTTGCAAACTACTTGACCAAAAATCATCCCAAAGCAAAAATCTATTTCATTGTAAACGATTGTCTTAAAGATGAAATCACATCAACAATCCGCGAAGTCTGCAATCATTATGGGATTTCGGTTGTCGAGTTGAAAAACATTGCCAAGAAAACCAGCCATCCGACAGTTGCTGGGATGAGACAGATTGCCGAACAAGTTGGGAATGCGCTAAAACCTAAGGAGTAACAGATGCCAGAAATTGGTTCAAATACGGACTCTTGGAAGACATACTTTTATGTCCTTGCCGAAGCTATCGCCAACAATGCCATCGACGAGGCACAAGCAAGACACAATTTTCTGCAATACAGGCTCTCGGCTTTGTTCGACACGACTCCGCGTGGTGTGGAAAGTTTCTCGGAGGACAGTTTTCTTACCGAACTTCGCCGGCAAGGACTTACGCCCGACGATTTCCCTTACGACAATGTCCATAACTGCTACGAAATTAGAATGAAAAACCACACATTCTGCCTTTTCTGCACCGAATTCATAACATTTTTCTCGCAGAATGCCTACCACATTTCCACCGACAGCAACAAGGAAGGAAGTGTAAACATAACCAGCTTGCCAACCAAACCGACTGCACAAATACTACATACTGCCGACGGGCTTTTCCCCGAATGGGAACACCAGTGGCCCGAAACATATCGTCTTGCGACAAAAGTTGCCAAACAGTTCTCCATCGACAGCCGAACCATCGATGCCATAGCAAGTTCGTTCCTCACTGGCTGTGGAAAATACAGCATCGAGCACCACATCGGCAAATCAACGCTGAAGGCAGGCGGACAATCATTCAGCCTCGACCACGGCACATTTGCCAACGATTATGCAAAAATTATGGGCGAAATACTTGTTTCGATGAAAGAAAGGAGCCAAAAATGCTGAAACGCCAGTACTACATAAACCGCCTTGCCGAAGACTTCAGGCTTTGCCGGGAAAACGGCACCGACCCAGCCGCCGAAATCCGCATTGGACGGCGGAAATTCATCAGCAACTGCATTAGCCAACTGATGTACGAAAAGCCATACGCACACGAGGGATTTTCCATAGAACCGATGCTCGAAAGGCTGAAAAGTCAGGGCATTGCAGATGAAAATATCACTATAAAACCGCGCCGTGAATACGAAATTGACCTTGGAGATACGAAAATCGCAATAAAAGTGCGTTTCGACACCCGCTACGGACAAGTTTCGAAAATGGTTTTGCAAGACCAGTTTGAAGAAATTGGCATTTCGGACAAAAATCCAGACGACATTGCTGATATAATCGTTTCGATTGGCAACTTGTACGCCGAATGGAACCGCGAGTGGGACAGCATAGCCGACGAAGCCATGCGACTGTCGAAAACTCAGGATGTAGAACGGATGTCGCTCGAAACGCTCATTGCATCCAAGCTCAAAGGCAGCGGAATCGAATATATGCTCGAGCACAAGAAGACAAAATCGATTCTTACCGTAAAGGTCGGAAATCGCAAGATTAGCATGGACATAAGCCATCGTAGGCTTGTAGAGACCTGCGTAAACCTGCTTCCGACAATACGCAACGCAATGGAAAAGTTGAACGCCATTCCCGACGAAATCAGCATCGAACCAGCAAGCACAAAGGATATATGGACAAAATCGTAACCACAATGCACACACAGATCAACATAATATCCCAACTTGCCGAAGACCTTGAAATTGCCCGTCTTTGTGGAGACGATGAAACCATCGCAAAAGTTCATTTCGTGCAGCATAAGATGTCGAAAACCATATCGCCCGCCACAGAAAAAGAATTCCACCTTGCAGCCGAACTGCTTGTCAGAAGGCTGAAGGACAACGGTTTCGCAATTCCCGAACTCACTGCGGACAACAGCATTATAAACATCGACCTTGGCACAATCGGCATCGAAGTGTATAGGCACGACTATCTAGGAAACGGCTATTTCCGCTTCGTGATGAACGGGCAGAAGTCGGCGGAATACAAGATTAGCATTTCAACTGAACAACTAGCAGAGACAATCGCGAACTTGCCTGTCCTTGTCGCCAACTGGCTCGAAACCGACTTTGCCGAAGCCAAGTCAGAAGCACACAAACTGACCAAACAACAGAAAATCAGTAAGTGTTGCTCTTGCAAACGACAAGCAATTGCATTTCTGCATAAACTACAGCGATTTTGCCACCGAAATAGGGAAAATTTCAGAACTAGTAAGCACTGCAAGGGATTTTTCTTTGAAATTTGCGAATGCGACAATAACCAATAACACGAAATGACTCCCCAAGAATACACCACCATCCTCTCCGACCGCATCAGCGAATAAGGAAAGGGAACGGATTGGCAAAAATTATTTTGAGGGAATAAAAACAATACCGAAAATTTTATAATTTTGCGAATGTGAAGTTCATTATCAACAATGA
Organism: uncultured Bacteroidia bacterium; assembly: GCA_902762455.1. Classification (GTDB taxonomy): domain Bacteria; phylum Bacteroidota; class Bacteroidia; order Bacteroidales; family ML635J-15; genus Bact-19. The sequence continues at coordinate 4,167 of CACWOG010000226.1, forward strand.
AGACAACAGAAGAAATATTATACACCCTCGGACAATTCAAGGCATACGCCGCAGACCGCTATGGCATTGACCAGATAGGCGTATTCGGTTCTGTTGCCCGTAGAGAACAAACGGAGAACAGCGACATTGATGTTTTTTATACGGGCAAAGCTCTCTCTTTGATTACGCTCGACAATATGCAATGCGAATTGGAAAAACTACTTGGATGTAAAGTTGAAATTGTTCGCGTTAGAGAAAACATGAACGCCATTCTCCGCAGTAGAATAATGAAGGAGGGCTGCTATGCTTGATAAAGAACTAACAATCAACACCCTACAACAAATAAAAACTCTCGTAAACACCATCTGCGAACGAACTGCGAACATAAATGACATTGATGACTTTTTATGTTCTCAAAACGGAATGGTACTACTGGATGCCGTGTGTATGAATCTAATCGCTATCGGTGAGGCTGTTAAAAATCTAGATAAAGTTTCAAATGGTGAGTTACTTCCACTTTATCCGCAATTACAATGGCCAAGCATAATGCGTATGCGAGATAAGATTGCTCACCACTATTTTGAGATTGATGCAGAAGTCGTTCTGCTTACCGTAAAAGAAGATATTCCTTTGGTTAAAACCACAATAGAAAACATGCTCAACGACTTATAGTTCTGTCGTTTGTAACACATCAGGCATTATCCGTATCTCCCAATGACGCCCCAGGAATACACCACCATCCTCTCCGACCGCATCAGCGAATGCATTGCTCACGGTTACGACTACGCACCAATAGTGGAACGCGGCAAGGACGACTATATCAGCGAGAAGGTCGGAGAAATGA
>CACWOG010000227.1 GCA_902762455.1 uncultured Bacteroidia bacterium
TTTCAAGGCGGGCGACATCACCGAAACCGAAATGGATGCCGAATACGACAAGTGCATTGCGGTGATTGAGGCTCTCGAACTCAAGAATATGCTTGGCGGTGAGGAAGATGTGCTTGATGCTGTGCTTACGATAAATTCAGGCGCAGGCGGAACCGAAAGCAACGACTGGGCAGATATGCTCTACCGAATGTATGTGCGCTGGGCCGAGGATAATGGCTACAAGGTACAGCTCATCGACCGTCAGGACGGTGATAGCGTTGGCATCAAGTCGGTGACAATGAGCTTGTCGGGCGAATACGCCTACGGCTACCTCAAGGGCGAAAACGGCGTTCATCGTCTGGTGCGACTTTCGCCTTACGATGCTGCACACAAACGTCATACCTCGTTTGCATCGGTGTTCGTGTATCCGCTTGTTGACGATACCATTAATATAGAAATAAACCCTGCTGACATCGAGTGGGACACCTTCCGAAGCAGTGGCGCTGGCGGTCAGAATGTCAACAAGGTGGAAACGGCTGTACGACTGAAGCATATACCAACTGGCATTGTTATAGAAAACATGGAAACCCGTTCGCAACTCAAGAACCGCGAAAATGCCTTGCGTTTGCTGAAGTCGCAACTTTACGAACTCGAACTGCGTAAGCAGCAGGAGGAGCGCGACCGCATCGAAGGTCAGAAGCGTAAGATTGAATGGGGCTCGCAGATTCGCAACTATGTGATGCAGCCTTACAAACTTGTCAAGGACTTGCGCACTGGCTACGAAACAGGCAATGTGCAGGCGGTACTCGACGGTGGAATCAACGAGTTTATTAAGACTTACTTGATGGAATTCGGAAGAAAGCAATGATAATAGGTAGTCGTAGGCTCGAGCTTTCATTAGTCGTAGGCTCGAGCCTACGACTAATCAACACTAAGATACGACTAATCAAATTTTAGTGATTAATATAAATCCGACGGCTTTGCATTGCCGAATTCGTAGCGTTTTACAGTAGGGTCGTCAATGAAATCGTCGCGGTGGATTTTCGCACCTTTAACAATGTAGTTTTCGATAAACCACATCGACTTGTCGAGGTCTTCAAACATCATTGCAGCCACCTCGTGTCCGATATTGTTGTAGCGTACCATATAGTAAGGATAACCGTACTTGTCGAAACGCTTAACTAGCTTGCTACTGCCAAACAGACCTATATTGAACATCTTGATTTGCTTGTAGTTGACAAGTCGGTCGGCAGTTCCGTGAAGCAGCATTGTTGGTGCTGGTTCCTGATGGCGGTACTTTACCTTCCCTTTTGTTGAGAATATTGCACCGGCATGCGAAATAACACCAGCATACCTGAAACCATCGGGAAGAATCTGTCCGAGCTTTGTCCTGTTGCCAAGTTCGTAGTCGGCCTGCAACACGGTAATTGCTCCAGCACTCGAACCTGCGATTATCAGCTTCTTGCTGTCAATCTGCAATTCCTTTTCGTGTTCCATTATGTATTTTGTCGCCGTGAGCAGGTCTTCGGCTGCCATTGCGATTGCGTTTTCCAAAGGCTTGTAGTTGAACACGCCCAAACCTTTAACGCCCTTAAGACCAAGGCGGTAGTCGATGGCGACAACGTTTATGTTGTTTTCAAGCAATTTGCTGTAATACGGAAAGTAAAAAGGTTCGTTACGGCTTCCCCCGATGAAACCTCCGCCAAAAACAAATATTACCGTATAGTTGTCGGCAGAATTAGCTGTCTTGTAAAGGTCGAAGTAGAGCGAACTGTCGCGCTTTACATATTCGTAGGTTGCTGTCGGAGTTATCTGTGCATACGCGCAAATAGCTGTGATTGTCACCAGAATGCATAATGCCAGTTTCTTCATATTCCTTAGATTTTTATTTTGGGATAAATGCGTTTTCAAGATGTTCTACCTTATATTCTTCGCCAAGCACATATACCGTTACGACATCGAAGCGGATTTCACCGTCGAAACCGATAGCTTTAGCGTAAATTTCCGATGCTGAAGAGAGAAATTTCATCTTGTCATCAGTTATAAAGTCGGATGTATCGCCAAAATGCTCAGAACTGCGGGTCTTGACTTCGACTATTGCGAGAATGTTATCCTTCCTTGCTATAATGTCGATTTCCTTGTGCTTGCAATGCCACTGTCGTTCAAGTATTTCGTAGCCCTTTGATGCGAGCCGCTTCGCAGCAATGTTTTCGCCAAGTAACCCGAGTTCATTGTGTGCGGCCATACAACTATTCCTTTTGGACAGAAATTTCCTCTTTGTTTTCTGTATCTCTTTCTGCGACAAACAATTCTATCGAGACTATCATTGCGGCAAATCCCCAGAACGGTACGGCAATCTTGTCGATGTCGAGGAAGTTGTTCAATGCTCCGTGTATGAAATAGGTTACCAGTCCGCAAAGTGCCGCAGCAACAACCATCTTCAGTTTTCTGTCCTTCAGCTTGTGGTAGGTACGAGTACCAGTAATGTAGATAATAATGCAAATCAAGGCATAGTTGACCAGTCCCAACAGGCCCGATTCGGCAAGCGAACCGAGGTATTCGCTGTGTGCGTTTCCTCCGTCGCCGGCATTGGTGCTGATGATTGTCTTTTCGTCGGAATGCTGGAACGGAGCATAGTTGAACTGGTAGGTTCCAGGACCCCAGCCGAAGATTGGCTTTTCCTTGAACATTCGCACTGCGCAGTTCCAGCGGTTTATTCGTTCCAGGTTCGAGGCGTCGGAAGTAATGTTGCTTATAGATTTTATATGTTTCGAGAAGTCGGTTGACGATTCAACCTTGTTGCGTTCCAAATCCATAAGAATCTTGTCTTGGAATAGTGCATATCCTCCGATTCCGACAATCAGTATTGCAAAAATAATCTTGTTGTTAATCTTTAACTTGAGTATCAAATACATTCCCAATGCACCTACAAGGCTTATCCAAGCAGCACGAGTGTATGAGAATATCAATCCAGTTGTAAATATTACAAGAAGCACAACCGACACTATTCTCCACAACGCCTTAATTTCCTTATTCAAAGCAAACCCAATAAGGAATGGTATGAACATCGCGATTGCGGCTCCGTACGAAGTATGGTCGTTGAAGAAGGGATTCATTATGCCGTTTCCAATGTGCTGGTCGAAATTGTATGCCGAATGTTTTACAAGCGTAAAGATTATCAGCGCTGCAAACGGAATCATATATAGGAAACAGAACCTGTATATGTTACGAGTATCCTTGAACAGTAATATTCCAAGGAAGAAGAACGGCAGAATGAACCACAGCGATGCCACCCAGCATTTGAGCGACACCAACGGCAAGGTGCTTGTGCATACTGTAACCAGATGCCACAGCAAGTAAATCAAAATCATTATCGAAAGCGGATGCCTGATAATTCTGCTGTCGTATTGGCGTTCAAGCAGTAACTTCAACACGAATATGAACATTATGGTTACAAACAGAGGTTCTGTCGGCAGGTCGATGTTAAAATCAAGTCCAGAATAAAATTCTTTAAGAGGCAAGGAAAAAGGTATGCACATTACAGAGAACAGCAGAGCCTTGTCGAGAGAGAAGAAAATCCCAGCAATGACAATCAGTGCCAAAGGCAGGAAATTGAACATATAATTCTGGAACTTCACTATCAAGAAGCAGTCGATGATAATGAAGAGTGCCGCTATAGCATAGAAGAGTATTATTTTAGTCCTGCGTGCCAACTTCTTCCTTCGGCTTTCTGCAGCCTTCAATTATTGCAATAGCTATTATTCCGATAAGACATCCGCCTATCCCGCAAAATAGAGTGATTATCCAACGTACAGGATAGAATTTCTTGTCGGCAACGTATGGTTTGGAGATTATGTGAGAATATGTCTGCTGCTT
>CACWOG010000228.1 GCA_902762455.1 uncultured Bacteroidia bacterium
TGCCACGATGCGCGTTTAGAACCAATACGGTATTTATTTTGAAATTTCTCTGCTGGCATAAATTGACATTAATCAAAATGCAAATATACACCTATTTGTCATTTTTTGAAAAAAGGTCGCCTTGTTTCAGGCGACCTTTGAAAAATCATAATACTCTACCTCATTACGTTTACGGTGCCTTTCCGCGTCTGGCTGTTGCCATAATGATCTACCGTCTTTATTATCCAGTAGTACACGCCAGCCTCGACGGCAGTTCCCACATTGTTTACCTTGCCATTCCATTGTATCAACGGGTCGGTCGAAGTAAACACCACATCTCCCCTCGAATTTGTAATACCAAAACTATATGTTTTGAAATCCATATCTTCACCTATAGGACCGAATGTCGAATTTACGCCTTCGGAATCGGGGGTAAACGCATTCGGGACATAAAATACATGTGTAATAACAACTTTTACCGTCTTGATGGTTTCTGCCGAACATTCGCCATCGGCAAGAGCCAACTTTATCGGATAGTCGCCACTGCGGACAAACTCGTATTCAACCGACTTGTCGGCAAACGACTTACCGTCGATTTCCCACTTGTACGACATATTGAGAGTCCTGCCTGTGTAGAATGTATAGTTGTTGTCGGTTGAACGCCACGAAAAATCGGCAACTGGAGTTTCTCCAATCGCAATTGCATCAAGATTGACCTTTTTCAGCAATCTTCCGCCACGGTACAACGATGCTGATGGCGTATAAGTTCCTCTCTTGCGATATTCACAGGTTACGGTTGTGCCATTACCCTGCTTGCCGTTGCCAAAGTCCCACATCACTTCACAGTCGGCCTCAACACCAACAGCCACAAACTTTGCCGTAGCGGGAGTGCAATGCCTGTCGCACGAAACCGAGAACGACGGTTCGCTAACGACTTTCGGGGTTTGCTTAGGCTGATTGTCCTGAGTGTTGGATGCAACATCTTGCTTTTCGTTGCTAACCGCTGGTTGTTCTGTCTGCTTTGCAGGTTCGGTTTCTACCTTCGATTCTGCAATTTCCGTGTTTGGGGTCTCAGCAATTTCGGTAGCAGTTGCGGTTTGCTTGGATTCTGAAATTTCTGCATTTGGCATAGAGGTCTGGTCGGGAACAGAAACAGCAGTTGCATCGTCAGTGCTTTCATGCACGGTATTTGCAATTTCGGCTTTTGCCAGAGGTTCTTCCGCCTGAGGTTTTTCGTCGTAGTTCCACAGCACAGCCACAAGCACACCAGCAACAACCAATGCACCAGCAGCTCCGCCGACAATAAATTTGCCGAACCTCTGCCAGAAAGTCGGCTTGGGCAGACGCTTTTCGAGCTGTGCCCAGCCGTTGGGGTTAAATTCGCCCTCGTATTCGGATAATATTTTCTTTAAATTACTCATCTTCGCCATATTTATTTATAAACATCTGTTTCAGTTTCATTTTTGCCTTTGCAAGGTTCGACTTCGACGTTCCCACCGAAATGCCAAGCCTCTCGGCTATTTCTTGATGCGAAAGCTCTTCAACCACAAACATGTTGAACACCATTCTGCAGGCAGGAGACAATTCTTGCAGGAGTTCCACTATTCGACCGGCATTCTGTTCCTTTGCTGCAATCCTTTCCAGTTCTTCGCCGCTATTGTCATCATCTTCGATTTGCATTTCGTCCATGTCGGAAAACTGGTATTTCGACTTTTTCCGCAGCGAGTCAATCAGATTGTTGACAATAACATGCTTTATCCACGATACCAAAGAACCTGTAGGCTGATAACTTCCAATCTTGTCGAACACCTTTATGTATCCGTCCTGCACATAGTCCATCGCCTCTTCGTAGTCGGACGAATACCGCAGACACGCACCAAGCATTTTTGTAAAAGTCTGTTTGTAAAGAATCTGCTGATATTCACGGTCGTTCTTTACGCAGCCTTCCACGATTACCATCGCATCATTGGCATTGTATATGTCCAACTTTTCCTTTCGCATACACCTCCCTAACGAATAATTTTTAAAATGGTTGCCTACTTGAAGCGAATTTTTTTTGCAAGTTCCAAAAAATAGTCATTCGACCAGATTTTTAACTCGTTAGGATTCCTAACAAACCTAGTCACATCTTCAAGTACAGATTTCATATCGGCAGTAGCAAGCCTTTCGTTGAGCAACTGCATAAATTTCTCGCGCGACATTTCTTCCCCACTAAATTCCTTTATTCTTTCCTGCAAATGCAGAAAGTCCAAAGGCACATCATTTCTAACATACCATTCAAAGTCATACCAATCTCTGCCCTTTAGTCTTGTTTTCCAATTGCGGAAAACTAGTGCGTGCATTTTTCCTGCGTAAAGGTCGGGAAGTGTAAAGCACCTTGTCATAAACGAATATGGCTTCATTAGCAACTTTTGTTCAGTATCAAACATTAACGGTGGATTAGTGTCAACCTCAATCTTTATTTTAATGCTTTTTTCTGTCTGAAATGCCACATCGTACAATTGGGTATTATCCTTCAAAAATGCAGACTCAACCCTTCCAAATGTTCTTTTGTCTTTCTTTGTGATAACAACCTTGCGTCCAATGGATTCAAAAACCTTTACTATTGGGTCAAAATAATCTTCAATATTGAATTTTTCATCTTTTCTCACCAATGAAAAATCCATGTCTTCCGAAAATCTTTGCAGTCCGTGAAAAATTCTAAGGCAAGTGCCTCCATAAAATGCCGCCTTGTCGAAAAATCCACCTTGTTGCAATCCAGCTAGAATAATCTGCTGCATTACTTCAAATGTCGCATTGCGCCTATCTGTGTCCGTATTTATTTCATACACAGACAGCATCTGGTTAAAAATATCATCCATTTCTTTCTATTAGTTTAATCAAATTTCCAATCATCGTTCTCTTTGCTCCAACTTGCGCACATTGCTCGAAAATACTCTTGTCCATACCCCAAAAGGCATCCATATCAAAACGCAAATCTTCTTCAAGATAAGCCATTGTTTCACGCATATAACGCAAATTCAAGTGCGAAGTCATACATATAAGGTCGCATAATGCTTTTTCGGGAGATGCAATAAGAAACGAACAGCCGTCTCCGTCCTGTATCCTAATGCCAATATGGTAATAATCGCTTGCAAACCTGCGATACTCAAAAGTGCCAAGCTTGTTTACAAAACGCTTTGAAAGTCCTGTTGTCGCGGAAGTTACCGTATATACAAGTTCTGGAATTAATCCATAATAACGGAGTGCATACAAACCAGTAACATACGAAGGCGAATATATGTGATTTGCCACAAGTTCAAGTGAAATAATCTTTCCAGTAACCGACGGTGGCTGTACATATAAACCTCGTCTAAGACGAATTAACTGTCCATTATGCTCCATCGAACATATCTTGTTCTGAATGAAATTATAATCGGGCATAGCCGACTCAATAGCGGAAACTCCTATCGGGACATTTCCAAAGCTTCTAATATCTTTATTATGTAAACTCATGCCGCAAAAATAGTGAAATTATTTTAACTAAATGGAATGTTTTTCAATTTTCTTCAAAATATTTTACTGTTATATGTAATATCCCGTACAGAAAATAAACAAAAAATGGCTGTAGTTTTACAAACAACTGAATTTATTCTGAAATCCCCATTGCCGTCATTCCGTAAAGTAGAACGAACAGCATAAGGAACGTTGCTTGTGAGTTCACTTATACGGTACCTTTAGCTCGGCGTAGCCAATCTCCTTTGTGTACTAATTGGAGATTCCGCATAGTCGAACATTACAACGCTCCCCGTTCCGTATCGCGTGTATGTTCTGACTTGTGGAACCTTTAGCTCACGCAGCGAAGCAAGTAATGACCGCTCCCCGTTCCGTATCGCGTGTATGTTCTGACTTGTGGAACCTTTAGCTCACGCAGCGAAGCAAGTAATGACTGTCTTTTTTTTATAACTTAATGATAATATGGTTGTTATAAAAACTGCAAAATCAGTTAAACACCAAACTACAGCCCAAAAAATTTATCTACTGTTCCAAATATGACATTCTGTCTAGAAACAGGAATGGTAAAATTTTCCGAACTAAATGGATTTACATTCCATTTTCGTTCGAAAATTTTACTGTCCCACGTAATGTCTCATACTAATATAACACTTCTGCGGCTAATGGCAAATTTTTAACCGCATTTTCTGCGGCTAATGATTATTCTATAACCGCACATTTTGCGGTTTAATGTCCGCAACTGGGATAGTTTCAATCCTATAACTAATGCTAAATATTTGAAAAACAAACTATTGGTATGGTGTGAGACCATTTTTTCTCTTATAAAAGAAGAAAGTGTTGTTGTTTTGTTTTTTGTCTTATATAAAAGAAGAAAATTATTTTTTTGATGTTTTATCTTTTATAAAAGAAATTTTTATTATTTTTGCGTTTGATAAAATTGGTTGATTATGGAAATTATCAGACGGCAAGAATATCTTGACAAGATAGAAAAGGTACTGGGCAAAGGTGCGATTGTTGTGCTTACAGGACAAAGGCGAGTTGGGAAAAGTTATATGCTCAAGCAGTTGTGCGATGATAAGCGGGCGGATGCGATGTCAAATGTCATATATATTGACAAGGAAAAGCGCGAGTTCGACAGCATAAGGAATTATCAGGATTTGAACTCGTATATCGAAGCACATAGACATGACGGGGTAACAAACTATATTTTGATTGATGAAGTTCAGGATATTTTGGAGTTTGAACGCACGCTCAGGAACTACCGTACAGAGTCCGATACTGAGGTTATTGTTACAGGAAGCAATGCAAGTATGTTTAGCGGAGAACTGACAACGCTTATCGGTGGACGCTACAAGGAGATTTACATTCAACCGCTAAGTTACAAGGAATTCATTGTTTTTCATAATCTTGCCGACAATGATGATGCTCTGCTCAAATATATTAATTATGGCGGATTGCCAGGGTTGACGCGTATTGGACTTGAAGAGGAAGCCGTGCGAGACTATCAAATGGACATATACCATACGGTGCTGCTAAAGGATGTTATACTGCGCAACAAGATTAGGAATGTGCCTTTTCTTGAAAATCTTGTAAGGTTTATGGCCGATAATGAGGGAAAACTTATTTCTGCAAGCAGTATAAGCAAATATATGAAATCGCAGGGTGAGAACATTACGCCATCTGCAATAATCGGCTACCAGAAATATCTTGAAGAATCGTTTATGTTGCATAAGGTTAGCAGGTTCGACATTCACGGGAAGCGCATCTTTGAGAGCAATGAAAAGTTCTATTTCGAGGACAATGGTATTAGAAATGCTCTGGCAGGAGGTTCTCGCGAAGGTGATATTGAGAAGATTATTGAAAATGTTATATATCAACATCTTGTAAGACTAGGTTACAAAGTGTATGTTGGACAGTTGAATGCTAGAGAGGTTGATTTTGTCTGTGTCAGGTCGGATGGTCGAAGGGCATACGTTCAAGCATCGTTTATAATATCAGACGACAATACACGCGAAAGAGAATTCGGTATTTTACATCGAATAAAAGACAACTATCCCAAATATGTCATATCTATGACACCTTTGCTTTCTCGTAGTGATGCCGATGGTGTTACGCACTTGCATCTGCGTCGATTCCTTGTCGAAGGGCTATAATATCAAATCTTCAAATCTTAAAACTGCGAGGCCAAAAACATTTTGGGCTGACAGGCTGACAGGCTTGAAGGCTCACAGCCGTTTGTACAGGCGCAATTCATTGCGTCTCAGAAACGCGAAGCATAGAAACAGCGCAGCGAGAAACGGCTTTAGCCAAAAAATCGTAAATTGTACATCTAAATTCGTAAATTTTCCTTATCTTTGCCCTGTTCTTTTTAGGTAAAATGATTGCTCGTTCAATGAAGTCGGCTAGTATAAATGAATATCCGCAAAATGCTTGTGGTATATTTGTTAATTCATTGAATATCAATCAATTA
>CACWOG010000229.1 GCA_902762455.1 uncultured Bacteroidia bacterium
ATTTATGCAAACTCATACTGCAATATTGAAATATTCAATGCATTCTCCAACTTACAGATTGTTTCGAGCGACAGGTTTTCTTCGCCTTTCAAAAGTCGCGAAACATACTGCGGAGAACAACCCATCCTTTCGGCAACATCTTGTCGTGAAAGATTTTGTTGCTTCATTGCAATCGCCAATTTTATGGCAATTTTACGGGAATACTGTAGCCATCCATCGGATTTTGCCTTAAGACGCTTTTCTTCCTCCTTGCGCCAAGACGATGGAGTATCCGACTGGTAACGGCTTAAACGATTTATTGCTTCTTCCTGTGTCATGGTTCTATCTCCTTTTGATAATCAACAAAACTATTTTCGTCAAAAACATGCTCATTAAGCAAGAAATTCCTAACTTTTTCCATCTTCTCCAACTCCTGTAAAGTATGCTCTCTTTCCTGCATTGTACGTGTCAATTTAATTGCTCCGCCAGTGATTATATATATGCCCATGCTGAGCTTTATGGCATATAGTCTCAACCAGCTTCTGTGATGCGGGCGTCCTTTCTCTTTTCCCAATATCATTTCCCTTGCACGACTATTTTCAAGCGGACGGAAGAACTGATCAAGGTCGGCATCTGGAGAAATATCCATAATTATACACGCTAGTTCATCCCTGTCTTCCATTGTTTGATATATGGCATCCTCAATGTTGGTTATCTTAAAATAAGAAATCAAGTCGTCAATATTCTGCATGAAAAAATCAGCTAGCCAACCAGCATCAGCCCATTGCGACATTACTTTCTGAAGCGCATTATCCTTGTCATTATCAAATCGGACTGCCCATAAACGACCATCATCTATAACTTTATCAAAAGTCATATTATTAAAGTTTTTATTCACCACAAAAATAATACTTTTTTTGAAAAACGAAACTTATAAGTTGCAAACATTTTTCACAAAGAAAAAAGTTTGTTATGCAAAAATGACAATGATTTCAGATTTTCATCCAACAATATTCCTCATTTTCCTCCATCAGAGATTGCTTTGGTATTATTTGTTGCCATACGGAATTAATCTGTCAGCCCCATAAAACGACTCCTTCATTCATTACATTCTTGTAAAACAATGTATTACTGCTTTTTGTCCAATCGTTTTTTGTATAAAGGATAGGATTAACCAAAGCTTCATAATCCCATCCAGCAACCCTGATTGGATATGCAATATCATCATAATCAGCCAACTTTATACGCTGTTGGTCAAGAATAACAAGGACATCCCAGTCGGAACTTTCATTCGCATCGCCACGAGCCTGCGACCCGAACAGCAAAACTTTCGAACCATCGGGAACAACTCGTTTTACAGTGTCAACAATCGACATCAATATGGCATCCCTGTTATTCATTTGTTTTTAATTTTCTTCGCATTTATTGCTTTTTACAATGCAAAAATACAAATAATAGTTTAAAATGCAATCGTTATTTTAAAGCTCTTCTGGTCCGTATTCCGCATAAATGTCATACATTGTATCGCTGAACCCCCAACCACAAACCTCGGTTAGCTTCAATATCGATTGGATTCGTCGCTTGTTTGCTTCAACAAGATGGTTTTGGGCAAGAAACTTCATAGTACGCCCGAAATGGTTTTCGGCAGCAGAATAAAAAGCCTCCCACATATCGCCATAGTCATACGAGAACTGGCAGGCCTGCTCGCTGTAAAACAACATCAGGTCCGCCACTTTATCTGGCGAGGGCTTCAATTTTAGAAAATCCGTAACAGCCTTACGACATACGCTAAACCTTGTCTTGGGTTCACCACGCGATGGATAAAACTCGTTACCAATAATCTTCTTGAATGATTCCAACTTCGCATCTTCATTTGGATTCAGGTAAAACTCCAAATAATCCTTTGCTTCTTTGCGTGCTTCGTAAAGTTCCATTACCACTTCTATGATTTGTGATTTGTCCAACGAAGCGAGATGTTTTTTCAATTGTGCCTTTGACATAACTTTTTTTCGCAAAATTAATATTCATCATTTTTATCTCAGCACCATTTCTTTCAGCAATCCGTCCAAATCCAACGAATCGCCTGCGTGACTTAATTCGGGACGAAAATCAGGAATCGTCTGCTCGAAATGCTCGGCCAACTTGCGTGCATATTCAACTAAAGAAGCATCAACTTCAAGGTTATCGTTTTCCTTAGTTTGCCGCTTCAGTGCAATCAACACATTTATTTTCTGACGAATAGAATCGTCGTCAACTGTTGCTTTTACCAGTTCGCTGAAAAGCACAGGAGGCATAGTCTTATGCTGTTCGAGCCAACGACACGACAATATTCCGCGCAGATAGTGCAGGAAGCGCTTTAGCGGATTGGTGGAGTCCTGCAAATAGCGCTTGTCGTGCTTGATATAAAGGCTCTCGTAGTGATACATTGTCTTGATGGGATTGAAATATACAGGTTCCATAGCTCTCATCCGCGACAAAAAATCCTCATCGGCACGATAGACGACAGGTGAATGAAGCCATTCCATCAGCGAGGGATTTGACTTCTGGAACAGACGCAAAGTCTTGCGCAATTCCCAGCCGACCATATCAATGTTATCGTCGAACATTTCTTCAATCACATCGCGGCCTTCGTTAACATTTAGGTACCAGTCGAGCTTGTTCACATAGACAAAGCGCACATCCCAGTCGCTCTCGTCGGAAAAAAGTCCCCTAGCCCTACTCCCCGACTCTACAGCAAGCAGAACACGCACATCGTACTGATGTTCAATGTCTTCCAGATAAGAAAGAATGGTGGAATTTATATTCATAGTTCTAAATTTAAAAGTTCAAAAAAAATTCAATGTTCAAAGTCATAAATAATTTTGCATCTTGTATGTTCAACCTTTAACTCGGCGTAGCAAATCTAAAATCGTAAATCACTCTACTATCAGCACTCCGCTTACCGCCCAATGGCTGAAACTTCCAGCCTGCGGTTCGCCCATCGGAATGGCAACGGTAATTGTGTGCTTACCTGCTGACAAATGGCTTAGGTCGAAATAAACAGGTTGAGTTGCAGTTCCCGGACACCATCCGCTTCGCGAATAGTCGCTGCTCGACAGTCCATTCCAGAAGTTTCCGCTTACAGGATTGAACCTACGGTAGCAACCGCAATCCTCGCGCCATGGCGTATGCGTAAATGCTGGTTTTCCGTCAATTAAGATTGTGTTAGCCTTGGGATTGAACTCGTCGCCTCCCTCCCATCCGCCGTGGCCAGTGCTGATGTAACGCAGACGAACAATCTCGGCTTCGGGAATGAAAACATCGACCGTAAGGCTGTCGGTAGCAAAGAGTTTACCGTAATTTTGACCAGCCATCTCGAGCACATTGCAGGTGTTGAACAGCGGAATGCACCTACTGCCATCGATTTCATCGTACCAGAATTCGCTTTCGGGATAAGACTTTAGGTCGAGTGTAACCTTATGACCACCACCGTCGTAGTTGCCAATCCACACACCAATCCACACTTCGCCGCGAAGCAACGAAGCAAGGTCGGTAACATCCTGCTTGTAATAAGTTTCGTCGGCCCACTCGAGATCGTCAATCTGTACGCGGTCGTTGAAATGCCCAACACCGAAAGGCGTGAAGAAACGCATCAGTTCAACCGGAGGAGCATACATCATCGACGAAATCTTATATTGTTCGAGACTGCTTACCGCAGGCATTATGCCCTGATAAGTCTGACCATCCTTCCCAACGAATATCGGTAGCGAATCGGGATGGTTGTTGATGCCATCGAAGAAATTTGGACAAAGGTGCTGATTTGCGCCAGGGATTACAAACACGGAGCCAGTGCGGTCGTAGGCA
>CACWOG010000230.1 GCA_902762455.1 uncultured Bacteroidia bacterium
CTACCTTTGTAAAAAATTATAATGTCATGAAAAGGATATTTTTTGTTTTGGCAATCGTACTGATTGCTAGTGTTGCATTTTCGCAGGAAAAGGCAGACAAGAATGGTAAAAAGGATAAGGATCAGACCGAAAATGTTGAAAAACGTTCAAGCATAGTGTTCGATAAGCTTGTTCACGACTTTGGCACAATGGAAAAAGGCGGTGATGCAAGTTGTGTCTTCACATTCAAGAACATAACCAAGAAGCCAGTTACCTTGACAAACGTAAAGACTTCGTGCGGATGTACTGCAGCCGACTGGCCAAAGGAACCGGTTGCAAAGAAGAAGAAAGGCTCTATCAAGGTTAAGTACGACAGCAACAGGATTGGTAAGTTTACCAAGACCATCAAGGTTTTCATCGAAGGAAATGAAAACCCTATACAGTTGGAAATCAAGGGAACTATTGTTTCTCCAAATGCTAACGATGTGAAAACAGTCGCTCCTGTTGAAAAGAAGGAAGTAAAAAAGGTTGACGAGGCCGACAAGAAGAACGAAATAAAGCCTCAGGTAAAAGATGCCAAGTCGAATGAAGTGAAACAAGTAAAGAAATAAAGTTTTAATACAATAAATTATAAATTAAACAGATATGCCACAGATATCAGAAAAAGGAAAAAACATGCCGTCGTCGCCAATTCGTAAATTGGTTCCCTATTCAGACGCAGCAAAAGCAAGAGGTGTAAAGGTTTATCATCTTAACATCGGTCAGCCCGACATTAAGACTCCAGAAGTTGCTTTGGAGGCAGTAAAGAACATGACCGATAAGGTTATAGCATATAGTCATACAGCAGGAAATGCTTCCTACAGGAAGAAACTGGCTGCTTTCTACCAGAAGATTGGCATCAACGTTACCGAAAACGACATGCTCATCACCACTGGCGGTTCGGAAGCAATCGTATTTGCTTTCATGACTACCCTCAACCCAGGCGAAGAAGTGATTGTTCCAGAACCTTTCTACGCAAACTACAATGGTTTCGCAATGCAGGCAGGCGTGGTTATCAAGCCTATCACTTCGAGCATAAAGAACGATTTCGCTCTTCCGTCAATCGAAGAGTTCGAAAAGGTTATAACACCTAAGACCAAGGGTATTGTAATCTGCAATCCTAACAACCCGACTGGCTACCTTTATTCAAAGGAAGAACTCTTCCAGTTGGCCGAAATCGTTAAGAAGCACGACCTTTACCTGTATGCCGACGAGGTTTACCGTGAATTCTGCTACGACGGTCACAAGCACTTCTCGACAATGCAGATTCCAGGAATCGAGCAGAACGTCATAATGATGGACTCGGTTTCGAAACGTTACAGCATGTGCGGTGTTCGCGTTGGTTGCTTGGTTACCAAGAACAAGGAAGTCATCGCAACTGCCACCAAGTTTGCTCAGGCACGTCTTTGCCCGCCGTCATTCGGTCAGGTTGCTGCCGAGGCTGCTCTCGACACTCCGGCAGAATACTTCCACGAAGTTTATGATGAGTACATTGCCCGTCGTAACTTTATGGTTAAGGGCTTGAACGAAATCCCAGGCGTATATTGTCCAAATCCTAAGGGCGCTTTCTATACAGTAGTTAAGCTTCCTATCGACGATGCCGACAAGTTTGCAAAATGGATGCTCGAGGAATTCCAGTACAACGGACAGACCGTAATGGTAGCTCCTGCAACTGGCTTCTACAACACTCCTGGCCTTGGCAAGAACGAAGTTCGCGTTGCATACGTCCTCAAGATTGAAGACCTTAAGAATGCAATCGAGGTTTTGAAGCACGCTTTGGAAGTATATCCGGGCAGAACAATGTAAAAATTGATTTTGTAATATCGAAAAGCCGTCTGTTTGGACGGCTTTTTTGTTATCCTTCAAGGTGTGGAAGCTTGTGTTTGGGACAGCAGACATTTCGGGTGGAGTTGTGCGATAACAGAAATGTACATGATTATTCGCATTAACATTCCGCTCCAGCCGCGGGGGCTTTTACTTTGTTATTCGCCACTATAATTGATTATCAGCGGTGCTCATGATTGTCTTCGACAATTGTTGGCAAAAAAGTAAACAAAAAACCATGTCCGCTGTGTCTGCTTTGCTAAAAATCGGCTACACTTCGCTAAAAATCAGAAACTTGTCTCCGTTTCACTCCGCCTTCAAACAGACTGATTTTTTACGCTTCGTTTCTCCGATTTTCTTAACGCTCACCAGCCAAGGCGGCAATCAAGGTATCGCCGAAGGCGATGGATAAAAACCACATCCGTCTTCGAGAGATTCCGTTACTTAGCATTGTCACTATAAATCTCCAACTACTTTTTCCGCTGTTCCTAATGTTTCTTGAAGTACGACCTCGGAGAGGTCAAATAGCTATAGAACACAATAAAACGTAAAAATTCGACCTCAGCGAGGTCGCACAGCAAGCATTATTTTGCAAAAAACTCGTCTGCCGATTCACATACCACCGTATCGCTCAGTGTACATACCGAAATACTGCCGTTGTCGGCAACCTTCGACAAGCGCGAAAGCACTTCCTTGCGTTCTTCGAATTTATTTCTATAAATATTGTCCTCGATGACAATATAGTCGAAATCCCAGATCAGAGCTGCATTTACAATGTTTTCCTTGTGTTGCATCACTGTGTAGCCTTTGCGTTTCATCTGTATGAACGGACCATTTTGCGGGTAAGCGTACAGAGATAAAATTTTTGCATCGCGTGGAATATTGAGCGAATCGAGAAATTCTGCCGAACCTTCAAAGTTTAGGTAAGTCTTGTATGCTCCATCTTCTGCCCAGCGTCTGCTGACTTGCGTTTCGGTTACATTTGTAATCATGAAGTAGCAAAGAACACCAAGTATGGCAAGGCTTATTCCTCCGGCGATGTAGTTCTTGTTTTTTGGTAAAGTTCCAAGCATCAGCGCAAAAAGCATCAGTATTGGCAAAAAGAACGTATCGACAAAATAGTAGTCGTGGTTTGGGAACTGCCTTATCATTGCGATTAAAAACAGGAAGCATCCGAACAGATATATAATTGGAATAAGCCATATTGTCAGTTGCTTTTTCGTGGACTTCCCGTCCTTGTTTTTCAATTTTATTATCAATCTGACAATTCCTGCAATCACAGCCAATCCTGCAAGCACTTCGAATATGCGATAGTGAAATTTCTGAAAATATTGGTATTCCCAGTTGTTTTTTGCATCGTTCAGAAAATCGCGGAAATCGGCAATGTTGTCGGCTGGCATAAGTTCGTTTAGGAAAAGGGACCCGTATTCTTTCCGTAAGTGCGAATTCCATAACATATATGCTATTATGAGTGCAAACGATATTATGACGGTTGGCAGTTTGTCCTTGAATGTGCTTTCCTTGCGGAAAATCCTCAGCAGTTCGAATCCGAGAATTGCAATCAGCTCGATTGCGAAGGAGGTGCGCATAAGAGTAGCTAATGTCATTAGAGCAATGGCAAGGTGGAAAAATTTCTTTTTGCCGTCCTTATAATATTTAAGGTACGACCAAAGCCCGATTACACCGATTGCAAATGCAGGTATTCCAGGCAAAAATCCGTTAAAATAGTAGGCGTAAACTGGTGCAGTCATTGCTATTGCGGTGACTAGCAACGACTTTTGGCAATCTTCGCTGATTATGAACGATGCCTTGTATAGGAAAAACATGCCTATTAGGCTGCAAATCATTGTCCATATTCGGAAAACCCATGGCGATGTCGTTCCGAAAAGTTTCATCAGTAGGGCGACAATGTACTCGTGGATTGGAAAATCAACGGCAGTGATGGTTGTGTCGTATGCTTCTGCCCACCATCC
>CACWOG010000231.1 GCA_902762455.1 uncultured Bacteroidia bacterium
CCTCAACAGTATTACTGATATGGGGGGAATACTCCATAAAGAAGTACAACAGGATGCTGCTCGACAATGTCGGCGACATAGAACATCTGAATCTTAAATGGGCAGGCATACTGTTGGTTCTGATGTATGTGGTTCAACTGTTCTGGGCAGTGGAAAGCCTGTCGAACCAAAGCTGGTTTACAGTGCCTACCGCCGACAGCAATTTGCTTTTCGACACTCTGTGGTGCTTCATTACCATTGTATATGTGCTGTTTATACTGCGGAAAATCGTACAGCAACAGGTGCTGGTTGATGAGCCTTCACCAAGCCAGACTAACTCTGAAAAAGACAGTCTATTACCGGACGAGACTACGGAAGGATATTATAAGGTATTGAATACCATTGATATAGATAATCTTATTAGGGAAAAGCAATATTATCTGGATACCGCCTTGACTTTACAGAAGCTGGCAACACACCTAGGGACAAACCGTCAGTACCTGAGCAATTTCATCAACCGCGAGAAGCAGAAGACTTTTTATGAGTATATAAACGATTTTCGCGTAGAGGCAGCCAAGCATTTGCTTGACGGCTGGAGCAACGGGAACGAGCATTCGATGGAAGACCTTGCGGCAATGTCGGGCTTCAATTCCTATTCCACATTCTTGCGCCAGTTTGTCAAAAAGTACGGGGTATCGCCATCACAATACCTGAAAGAGAGCAATAAATAGATGCCAATCTTCTTCGGGTATAATGATAATCAACAAATTATAATTATTGAATTTCAATTACCAAAATAGAATTACCAAAAAAGAATAATTTGGTGGATTGGGGGGCTTGTCGTAGGCTGTACTTCGATACTTCGAGAAGCTCAATAACCTGGGCCTACGACAAGCAAATCATTAGTCGTTTAAACTTTTGTATATCAATTCCGCTGTTCCAATCCTATAGCCGTCGGAACGGAAGGTTATCTTGCCGTTGGCTTCAACAATGAAGATTAGTGGAAGATTGTCGTTGAATTGCTGCTTGGTGTCGGTTAGAATCTTTTCCATAAGTCCATTTGTGTCGGTTGTAACAATGGTTTGCTTTGGAAGATTCCATTTTTCGGCAGAAAAAGGTTCTGTCAGTTTCTCAGCTGGCACAGCCATCAGTATGTTGCCGCCCCATTTTTCGTAGGTTTCACGCATTGCACCAAATTCCTTCAAGGTATGCTTGGTGGGTTCACGGATAGGGTCGATAAAGCAGAGAACTAGCGGTTTTTCTTTTGCCAAGTCGTTAAGTTTTATGGTTTTACCGTCTGCTTCTATTTGACTGTCGCTGGAAATGAATCCGTAGAATTCCTTTTCGCGCTGAACCAATGGACGAATCTTCACTTCGCGTTCTATGGTTTCGCCTTGCTTGATGTTGAAGAACTCGCGTACCTCGTCGGAGCACTCGGCATATAGTAGCCTTCTTCAAGTTCAAGTTCTACAGGGAATTCGGCAACTCGCGGGTCGTCTTCATAGTCGAAGGTTGTAAAGTCGCCATCTTCGAACTTGGCTATAGTGTAGTGTGTCCAGTATTGTGGTTTTAGTTCTGTTATGTCATTGTATTTCAGGACAAGTTTGCCAGTTTTTGCAGCTGGCTTTGCATCTTCCATTGCAACAATCAGCCATTCGTTGTTGTCGTAAACAAAAATCTGGCGTGTTGCATTGTCCAAATATGCTGGAATATTCATCGAACGGCAGGCTGCAACGAAGAAAATGTCGCGAGAACGGTTGTCGGCGTGGCGAAGTTCAAATACTCCGCGTGGCGAAATCGGGCAGTTGAAATAATTGCCTTCGGTGTCGGTCTGGATGTTGGCTTTCGTCCAATCCAAAATGGCTGAGTAGGAGGGAGTTGTACCAAGAATCTTGCTAAGATTTTCGCTTAGGAACTGTCGCCACGGACGAATCATCTCTACCTCGATGCGTGCTGGCAGAATGCCCTTCTGGAAAACACAGACAGGGTATTTGCCGTCGTATTCCACTAAATGCTGGTTGAGCGTTTCGGCTTCGCAGTCGCGTAAATCCTTGTCTGACAATGAACTTAGGAAACTATAAAGGAATAGATTTTCATTCTTTTCCTTGTGGGCGTTCAGGAATGCGGTGATTTCCTTGTAGTTGCCTTCGCTTTTCTTCACAATTTCGTGAATTAGCTCTGGTGTAAGGTTCTTGTTTTCGATTTTTGCAATTTCCTCGTCGGTTGGGAAAGTCTTGAGGTAGGCGTTGCGTAGCGAGTCCTCGTACGACAGACGTTTGTTGTTCTTGTCGGCTTCGTCGGGGGTGACGTTGGTTGTCACGGGGCGTCCTGCCGGCGGAACAATATCAAAGTCCTCTTCGTATTCTTTGCCCGATGTATGGTTGAGTTTCAATGTTATAGCGTCATTTTCCCTGACATCAATCTTTGCATAGTCGTATTTGCTGTTCTTGCTTGCCCAGATGAGCAGGTCGCCAAGTCCGGTGGTCAGGCTTGCCTTGCCGTCCTTGTCGGTTTCGCCAGACGAAATAGGATAATATTCGGCATAGTTGTAAAGTTTGAATTTAACCTTGGCATTTTCTACTGGATTTCCGCTTTCGTCGGTGACTGTCACTGTTATCTTCCTGGTATCGGTGTAGTTGGGAAGCATGTTAATCTTCGCGAACAATTCTCCGCTGAAGTTTATTTCCTCGTTGCCCTTGTACTTGCCGAAAGCGTTTGAGTGTACCATCATGCAGCGGGTTGATGGAGCGGCAAACCATCCCATGTCGAGTTTTGCATCGGGTTCGCATGCACCAAGGAAATACCATTTACCATCGACCCACACTTCAACCCATGCGTGATTGTCGTCGGTGTGTGCCCAGCGCGGTGTGTAGCATTGGCGAGCTGGAATACCTACGGCTCGCAGTGCAGTAACGGTGAATGTCGATTCTTCGCCGCAGCGTCCGAACGAGGTCCGTATTGTTGCCAATGGAGCGGAAGTTCGCGCATCTGCAGCCCTGTAGCACACCTTTTCGTGACACCAGTGGTTTACTTCCAAGGCGGCATCGTACATTGACAAATCTTTTATACGGTCTTTTATCTCGTTGAAAATGAACATTCTGGCTGTATCAAGGTTTTCGTTGTTGACACGATAAACAAGCACAAAATGACGGAAAATGTCTTCGGGAACACTTTTGCCCCACGAGAAAAAGCCGCGAGCCTTGAATGCGTATCTCACTTGGTCAAGGAAAAACTTGCCGTCGTAGTCGGCAAGGTCGCTGTAGGGCATGTAGGCGTACAGGAATTTCAGTGCTTCGGTTTCCTCTAGCGAAAGTTTCTCATCGAAAACCGAAAAAAGTTCCGTGCTACGACCTTGAGCAAGTTCCTTGCGTGCCTCGAAGTCGGTTTCTACCTGAGCGCGGTATGCCTCGTCGGTAATGAAATGTTGGTCGTTTTGCTTTTTGCAGGAAACAAAAGATATTATTGCTGCTGCGATAGCTAGTGAAATAAGTCTTTTCATGGTGTTATTTCTCAATTTTTTCAATCTTAAACTTCAGATTATTAGCATTTTCCTTAAGGTTTACAAATGTGTTCAGCAATGTGAAGTCGCTTTTGTAGTACCTTGGCTGGGCTTCAATAGTTTTGTCGGTGCATTTAAAGTTGAATTGCGGACATCTGTCGAAACTGTTGCCGTTGCTGTCAACAATCCGCAGGATGAATTCTTCGTCGGGGGCTGCACCATCGATTTTTATATTACTTGTGCGAATGAAGTGTTTGTCAGTAATGTAGAAATCTAGGTTTTGATTTTCAATTTTGTAGCCGCCTGCAATCTGAGAGTCAAAAGGTGTAAGTGTTAGCAACGGTTCGTTGTTTTTTATTTCAAGTATATTGCAGAATAAATCTGTTTTCTGGGGAATGTTAAAAGAAATGCGTTCCGTCAAGTTTACTATCATCATACAGAAGAAGGTCAAGGATATTGCAATTATCACTATGGTGTACCAAGTGTTGAATCTGCTGATTAGCTTTTTCTTGTGCAAATCAATCTGCCTTGTCTGTGCTTTGAATCTATCAACGTAGTCCTTTACATCGGAATAGTCGCCGTATATAGTTTGTAATTTGTCATTAATATCCATGATTGCCTCGGCTGTGAGTTTGTCGTCTTTATGTATGCTCTCCTCCTTTTCGCGATATTTTTTCTTCAGCTTTAAGCCGAACGAAAGGAGCATCGGTCCCATTAATATCGACATTGCTCCAATGATGATATCGAATGTCAGAATGCCAGCAAACAATATGATGGACAATGTTATAATTATTTTAGGGATGTTGCGGTCGATTATTTCGCTCATGTTGCGCGGATATTTGTTTTTGAATGCAGAAAGTACCCTCTCGTTACTTTGCATTATTACCTGGAAGTTATTTTTGTTTGCGTTCATGTTTCTTCGGTTTTAAGGTTGATTATTTTATGATGAAAAAATAACGCGCGTTGTCGAGAGCCGACTTTACGAGCTCGAAGTTATCGGTTGTACGTCGGCTTACAAAGTTAACGCGGCATTTGCCCTTGCCTTTTTCGATAATTTCTTTGGTATTGTTTAAGTCGGTGTCGTCGTCGGAATACACATCCAGCAAAATAGGAGGCAGGTCTTTTATAACCTTGTAATCCTCTGTAAATAATATTATGCCGAAAGGCAGAAGTGAGTCGGTGCTATGGTTTGCCAGTCCAGTTGACGACAATTCAACATTGTCGAGCCTAATCTTGAAATGAGTGATTGCACTGTCGTTAAGTTTCCAGTTGTCCGATATTATATCAACATGAAGGTTGGCGGTGGAATTCGCTTTTAAATAAGGTGTTATTTCTGAGTCGTATTTGATATCGTTGGTAGCTTCGACAATGGTTTTGCGGTTTGACAGTTCGTAGTATTTTGCGAAGTCGGTTTTGTTTTGTTCGTAGGCTAATGCATCTAGGTTTGGAAGTTCCTGCTGTGTTTCGGTTTCGTACTTGTGTTGTGGAAGCAGGAATGGTATTGGAATTGTAAGCAAGGTAATCGCTATAAGCATCAAAACAAGTTTGTTGCGGTTTTTCCTTTTGTTGTCCTTCACCTCGGCTATCATATTGCCGAATTGTGCGAGAACGTCTTTTGCTTCCTGATTTTTGCCGTAAAGCGATTCCACATGGCGGGTGTACATTTCGAAGTATCCAAGGTAGAAGTAGAATTGCAAG
>CACWOG010000232.1 GCA_902762455.1 uncultured Bacteroidia bacterium
TTTATCATAATACGGCTAGCATGGTGCAGTCATTCGAAAGTGCCGTTAACTTTTCTTTGAATGGCAAAAGGACCACAGAAGAAAAGCTTCACGACCAAATCGACCAGAATGATTTGTTTGAAATGTTTTCGACAAAAAACGACATGTTTTTTGATAGCAATCGCAAAGCTGTATACGAAGAGATGCAACCGTACTATGATCAGATGTACCTGTTAACTCAAAAACTAAACAATTACAATTTGTATAGAAGGTAAATGATGATAAACGGTAGTGAGTCGCACTCAGGTTTAATTAAAAAGCTACAACGCTAGATTCGTTTTTTACTTAAGCATTGGATAAAGGTGATTGAAACTCATCGCCAAGGAACTATAGTTTGCCTATTGTGCGGTGCATCGCCAACACGGTACAATGATGGTAGAAAAGGAGGGTTGCATCATGAAGATTGCAATGGCAAATGACCATGCTGGAACGGCGTTGAAAAATCAGATCAAGGAATGGCTGGAGGCCCAGGGCCACGAGGTCGTGGACTTCGGCACGTACGATGAGGAAGGGTGCGACCTTTCTGACTTCGTGTACCCGGCGGCGCAGGCCGTGTCGAAGGGTGAGTGCGAGCGCGGCATCTTCGTGGATGGCGTGGGGTATGGCAGCGCGATGATCGCCAACAAGCTCCGTGGCGTCTTCGCATGCGTGTGCCAGGACCCGCTGTGCGCGGAACTCGCCAGAGAGCACAACGACGCGAACGTGCTGTGCATCGGCGGCAAGATCATCGGCAGCGTTTTGGCGATGCGCATCGTCGAAGTCTGGATGAGCACCGACCCGCTGACCGCGGAGAAGTATGTCCGCCGGCGGGAGAAAGTGGCTGCTATTGATGAGGAGTGCACAGTGCAGAAATAACTCAGTATAAAGACAAGCACACTGCAAAGCGGTGTGCTTTTTCAAACGGTAAATCGCCCTGCAAATTAATAGTACGAGGCTGCCTGCTCATTTGCGATAGAATTTCTGTTTGGAACTTTTTGGCTTTTCTGGAATGGTCAAGGCTAATCGCCCGGATTCCACCAAAGGAAGAACAATTCTATTCATGGTATAGGTTCGAGATTTTCCTGTGAATGAAGTCAACTCTTCTCTGGTTCGTGGTTGCGCGCAGAATTCTAACAGATTTTCTTCCAGATTATCCGTGCTGACTAGTGTACCGTTTTTCATTGTGACGGTAAACTCTCCATGTCGAACAGAGAATATGGGGGACGGCAAATTTGCTTTTGCAAACTCCATCCGCATGGTGGGAATGCCGGAATAGCGGTTTTCTGTAATATTCATTATTTCCAGAATGTTTGCCAATGTAGCATTCCGTGTTTCCGGATGGACTTTTCCGAGAGCGTCAATAGAGATGCGGCCGTAGAGGCCACCACTGTTTTTGATTTCCATACGGTCATTGTACATCTCGATACGTATTGGAACATTTTCCGTATGCTGACTGTAATCTCTATGTACCAATGCATTAAGGATTGCTTCACGAACGGCAATCATCGGATATTCCGTTTTGTCTCGCCGGTGTCCCTTTTCATCAACAATTATTTTTGTTCTACTGTTTTTTAATACGAAATCCTCCGCTTCCTGCAACATGTCAGGAATGGAGCCGACGATCCTTTTGTTATCGATAAATCGTTCCTGATCCTCTCCGGTCTCTCCCATTACTGTGCCCGGGACTCGAACTGCGGTAATGCAGAACTGCGGATAGTAGGTTTGAGGATATAGCGAGAAAACCAATAACCCTGCCAAGGTTGGTTTGCCATCCACCGTTACGCCCATTAACTCAAGTATCTGTTCGTCTGTAGCATTTCCCAGCAAGTTGTTTCTTTCGCGTTTTACAAGAGTGAGATACTCTGACAATTTTTCTCCGGAAAGGAGTTCCCGCTTTGCGTCTTCAACGACCCGAAGATCGTCGCGGATCCTTTTACGAAATGCCTCATAGCTGTATATTTCGTATTCGCTCATTGGCTCATCGGATTCTCCGACCCTTACATAGGACCCTTTTAATCGTCCAACACCTTTATAAAATACAGGGCGATCTGCCACATCGCTCCCGGGAATTTCCGCTGACACAACAACCTTCCCGTCTACGTCTGCGACAGTAAACAGTGCACGTATCAACGGTTCCATTTGCTTGCATTGTTCTGTAACTTTTTTTTGCAAATCTTGTGGATCGTAAACACCCTTTGCCTTATAATCATCATTTTCATCGACCCCAAAAATGATGATTCCGCCATCGTCCTGATTGGCGAAGGAAGATAGCGTATCGAACAGTTTTGTGGGGCAACCGTGATTAGCCAGCTTTAATTCAATGGTTTGTTTTTCCGTTTTTAATTTCTGAATGTCTGCTACCAATTCTTTCAATTCTTCCGCCTGCATTTTAAGCACCTCCTCCTTGCATTTCAATGCTTCGCTATTATAACATTTTGATAACACGGTGTCAAAGTTTGATAACTAAAATTCTAATTTTGATAACTAAAAATCAATTTTTGATAACCAAACGTACAAATTTGATAAGTGTGGTTGAAAACTCATTATAAAAAGTGTAACGGCTTGATGATTCGACACTTTTACAAAGGAATATTCAATGCATTTGGACACTTTTGCAAAGGAATATCGCCTGCTCTTGTCCACTTTTGCAAAGGAATGTCACCTTGGGCTCGGGCCTCTATATAATGCGAAGCCCCGTTGGACAGCCGAACAAACTTTTGGTATAATAGCTTTAGTATTGGACGGAGGTATGCCTCATGGACGAAAACCTTTATATTAGAAGCAGTGCGGCAGAGTACCTGATCTTCTCTTCTCAGGCTGGCGAGAACGGCATTGAGGTGCGGTTTGAAGATGGGACCGCCTGGTTGACGCAAAAGGCGATGGCGGAACTGTTTGGTGTTGATCGGTCCGTCATCGGGAAGCACTTGAAAAACGTTTTTGCCGAAGGTGAATTAGAGGAAAAAGTGGTATGTGCATTATTTGCACATACCACTCAACACGGTGCAATCGAAAGAATAATAGAAATGACCGCTCTCCTGTTGGAGAGCGGTTTTGCTTACCTTTATTCCAGCAGGTCCAGCGTCGCGGCAACTTCCTGTGCCGCGTCCGCCTTCGTGCGGTCCAGGACATCCGTATAGCGCATTGTGGGCTGCCGCACTGTGGAGGGAGCGGTCCTATTGGGAGGACCGCTCCTTGTCTTTTTCGCCTTTCCGTCCTTCTCGCAGACACCATATGTGTTCCGCTAAGACTTCTGATAGTGCCGGATCATGGCCTGGTGGAGCTTTTTCACACATGAGCCGTGAAATGCTCCACCTGAGCCGATGATATGCTGCTCCTGTAAATGCCATGGTGGAGTATATCGAAAGAGGTGGATGATTTTGTTCCACCTCTTTCTCTTCAATCTCCGTTTTGCCGGCTTACTGGCTTATTGAAACGTAAAGCTGGTGGAGCAATTGAACCGCTTTTCTGTTCAATGCTCCACCAGCAATAAAGTCCCATCGCTCATAACGGAAAACCGGTGGAGCAAATAGCTGGCACAGATGTTTTTTGCTCCACCAACGCCACTTTTCCTATCAAAACCAGCACCCTGACAAAGGCGTTCTTAAATCGCCCTTAAAGAAATATGGAAAGACTGTAAATTAGCGCTTTTGGGTGGTTAACCCAGTAGCTATTTGGCCGTGTACAAGTGTATACTTTAAGTGTAAAAGTTTAACTATTGTTAGGCGCTCTGCGT
>CACWOG010000233.1 GCA_902762455.1 uncultured Bacteroidia bacterium
TTCGTTCAATAGGCAGAACGGTAATTTGCTTGCTGGCGACTGGAATTCACTCTACAGTATTGATACTGCGACTGGTATATCCACTCAAATCCGCAATGACCTTATGAATGTTTACAGTTCGGCATACGACAACTTGTCGCCGGGCGGTCCATATCTGTGGCTGTACTCGCAGACCTCGCAGGACAACGGTCCATCGGCATGCATCCGTCAGTTCAGCATCAGCAATGGCGAATACACCGACAAGACTCACTATCTTGATGATATAGAACTTGGTGACGCATCGCTTGCTGGCGGTATATGTGCATCGGAACAGATAATGGACGGCAAGTTCGTCCTGCTTGCAGATATTCAGAACCCATCGGGCAACAACACCATCGCTACCTACGAAATTGGAAGAACCAATAGTGTAGTTATTTCTGACAGAAAGAGCGGAGAACTTCTGCCAAACGAAAGCGTGACAGTTAATATGCAGGAATATACAACAAATGTTGGCGACTTCAATGCCACAATAAGATACCGTATAGCAGTTGTAGGAAACCAGTCGAGCGACTTGAATGTTTCTGTTTCTTCCATCACACCCGAATGCGAGGCTGTACAACAACTTACTGCCGCAATAAATGACGCCAGCTCAGTTACTTTGGAATGGCAACCAACTGAACAAGGCAACTACAATTCGGTATCCAACCTTGTTTTCTGCGACAACTCCCGATTTGCAATCGACACCACCACCGAAAACTCTATTACAATTGCAGGACTTTCGGCAGGCGAACATTGCTTCAATGTAAGATCAATGTATGTTGGAGAATACACCTGCATGTCCAATGCGTCCGAGACCGTATGCGCTGAAATCAAGGATATTCCTTGCGACATTCCGCTGTTTGTCGAGGCAAGAAGCGACGGCGAAACTATAACCGTATCATGGATTACGCCCACCGATGTTGACCATTTCAACATATACAGGGACGGAGAATCCATTGCCGAGAACCTTACGACTACGACCTTCGTTGACACCGATGTCGTTCCCGAAACCGACTACTGCTACACCGTAGTTGCCCATCTAAACAATGCTTTATGCGATGAGATTTCGGAAACAACTTGTATGAGAATCCTAACTGGCGTATGCACCGAAGCCCCAGTTCTGACAGCCGATGCCATTGGCAACTCGGTAATCCTCAAATGGACAGAATGTGAAGGTGCTGTCAGCTACAGGATTTTCAGGGACAATGAGTTTGTCGGAACGACAACTGACATTTCTTACACTGACAATGTTCACGAAGCTGGCAATTACTGCTATGTGGTTGAAAGCGACTGCGAACACAGAATGTACAAACTTTCCAACGAGGAGTGCGTATTTGCCGATGCAATCGCCGAATTGTCTGCCGACGACATCACCCTCTACCCCAACCCGACCTACGGTCAGTTCTTCATCGAGGGACAGCATATTGCAGTCGTACAGATTTTCAACGCAACCGGACAGCTTGTCACAGAAATCAAAAATACCGAAGCCGAACACATTACCATCAATTGCGATGGCTGGAATCCGGGAATATACAATGTCCGCATTGTCTCGGCAGAAGGCGAATCGGCAACACGGAAGGTTACGATATTTAGGTAGGCGAAAGCGAAAACAATAAATCTCAATTATCCATTGTCAATTTTTTTAAAATATATATATTTGCAGATTGGTAAATTTCTTTAAGGACATTGCTATGAGATTTAAAATTGCCATACTGATTGCGTTTGCATTGATTTCGGCAAACATTTATTCGCAAGAGGACGAAAAACTCCTTCAGGACGGACTATTTGCTTTCAAGAATGATAATTTCACAAAGGCTATTGCCGACCTTTCAAGATATGTTGAAACAAATACCGACAACGCCATTGCATACAATACACTCGGCCGTGCCTATTCGTATATGGGCAACCTCGACAAGGCAATGCTTAATTTCCAGATGGCAATAAAGCTCAATCCCAATTACTACGAGGCTGTAAAGAATCTCGGATACGTTTACTACGACGAGGGTGACTTCGACAAGGCAATAAGCCTGTTCCAAAATGCAATAAAGATTAACTCGAAATACGACACCGCCTACAATGCTCTCGGCAATGCCTACGACGAACTTAAGAACTACAAGAAGGCAATATCGTACTACACCAAGGCTGTTTCGCTTTGCGACTACTACGATGGTGCCTACAACAACCTCGGACTTGCATATTCGCACAACGGCAACTACGAAAAGGCCATAGAAAGTTGTAAAAAAGCTCTTGAGATTAATCCTCGCAACGACGATGCCTACAACGCAATAGGCGTAATCTACGAGGACCAGGGCGAATACATTGAAGCAATAGAATGGTTCAAGAAAGCCATCGAGGTAAACAAGGACAATGCCGATGCCTACAACAACCTCGGCGTTGCATACTACTATTCCGACGACGTAAAGGGCGAAAACAAGGCTGTGAAAAACTACCTCAAGGCTCTCGAACTTAACCCCGACAACATCGATTCGTACAACAACCTCGGTGCTGCATACTTCTCTACCAATCCGGCAAAGGCTATGGAATACTACAACAAGGCATTGGGCATTAATCCTAACCACGTTGACACCAACTACAACATCGGTAAACTTTACATGTCGATGGGACAGGAAGCCGATGCCATTGCACATTTCCGCCGTGCTGCACGCGCAGGACAGGAACTCAGCCGCAAAGAACTGAAACAGAGAGGTCTCGACTGGTAGTCAGCAATGGACGAAATTTTTATGAGACGTTGCATCGAACTCGCAAAATGCGGGTTTGGAACGGCATCGCCCAATCCGATGGTTGGCGCGGTAATAGTGTGCGACGGCAAAATAATTGGTGAGGGCTGGCACAGGAAATGTGGCGAAGCCCACGCGGAAGTTAATGCTGTAAACTCTGTTGCCGATAAGTCATTGCTCAAGAAATCAACGATTTATGTTTCGCTTGAACCTTGTGCCCACGTTGGACGCACTCCTGCCTGTGCCGATATGCTTATCCGTGAAGGAATTCCAAACATCGTGGTCGGTAGCATCGACCCGTTTGAAAAGGTGGCTGGCAAGGGCATAGAAAAATTGAGAAATGCAGGTCGTAACGTGAAAATAGGTGTACTCCGCGACGAATGCGACTGGCTCAACCGCCGTTTTTTCACATTCCACACAAAGCGTCGTCCCTACGTTATTCTGAAATGGGCGCAGACCGCCGACGGCTTCATAGACAACATTCGCAACGACAACCAAACGCCACCGTTGAAAATAACCGACCAGCATTTCAGTACGCTTGTGCACAAGTGGCGCACCGAAGAAGATGCAATCCTTGTCGGCACACGCACCGCACTACTTGATAATCCGCAACTTACAGCAAGGCTTTGGTCGGGACGAAATCCTGTGCGAGTTTGCATCGACAGGGAAATGAAAGTTCCCACTTCAAGTAAAATGTTTGATTGTCAGGCAAAAACAATAATAATTAATGGTAACAAAGAAGGTTCAAATGACAATTTGATTTTCTGCAAGGCTGATTTCAATGAGAACATTGTTCCCCAAATCCTTGATATCCTTTACCGCAACGAAATCCAGTCGGTAATTGTAGAAGGCGGTGCGCAGACATTAAATACATTCATTTCGCTTGGTCTTTGGGACGAGGCTAGGGTTTTCACCAACAACCGCCTGAACATTGGAAACGGCGTAAAGGCACCCGAATTCCACTTCGAATGT
>CACWOG010000234.1 GCA_902762455.1 uncultured Bacteroidia bacterium
CAAAATAAACCCCAAGCACAAGCTGAAGATTTCGCCCAAGGTTGTAAAGGTTTTGCGTTATGCCCGTTATGTTCTACTTGTTGTGCTTGGTGCATTGCTTTGCACTTCGCTTGACATCAGCATCGAGAACTTTGAGCCTTTCTCGGCATTCAAGTTCCAGTTTGCTTCATTGGCAGTGCTGATACTTGCAGGTGTTATACTCGTAATGTCTATTTTTGTAAACCGTCCGTGGTGTACATTCCTTTGCCCGACAGGCGCATTCTTCTCGCTTTTTATGAAGAATACGAAGGGCAAGGAAAAATCAGACGAAAACAATACAACCGAAAAATAGAATTATGGAGAAATACCGCAAATATATCATAGGACTTATTGGCGCAGCAATACTGGTGCTGTTCTGCATATATTTTTCCAACATTGTGTGGTGGCTGCTGATTGCCGGTTTCATTGCAGCGATTTCGAGTCCAATAGTCAAACTTCTCGACAAGATTCACTTCGGACGCTTCCAGATGCCACGATGGGTATCGGCAATGATAACCACCATACTTATATGGGGCGTGCTGGTGCTGTTCGTTGTGCTGACGATTCCGTTTGTAGGTTCGCAGGTAGCGCAGTTCCAGAACATCGACATCGAAAGCCTGCAGGCAGGTCTGAGCCAGCCTATACAGAAAATCGACGAGTTTGTCCGCTCCTACCCCGTCTTCGGAATGCCCGAATTTTCGACCGAAGAGGTAGTTATCGACAATGTAAAGGATGTAATCAACTTCTCGGCACTCGGCAACATTGCCGGCAACCTTGGAAGCACAGCTATCGCGCTGTTTTTGTCGCTGTTTTCGATAACGTTCTTCACCTATTTCTTCCTCAAGGAGACCAAACTTTTCCGCAGCCTGATTATGGCACTTGTGCCAACTCGCTACGAGGAAAAGGCAACCCATATCCTCGACAAGCTTCCGAAGCTCATCAAGAACTACCTGCATGGGATTTTCTTCGAGATGCTTGCGGTAACCACCTTGATAACCATCGGAATGCTGATTTGCGGACAGAACTTCGGACTTTCGCTGCTAATAGGTATGCTCTGCGGCTTCCTCAACATTATCCCGTACATCGGGCCGTGGATAGGCGCGGCAATCGGAATCGCTTTCATTGGTGCCGCCAATGTGAACCTCGACTTCTACACCTACACTATGCCACAGATTTACGGCTTGTTGATAACGGTTGTAGTGGTAAGGCTGATTGACGACTTTGTCTTCCAGCCGTTCTTCTATTCGCGCAGTGTAAACGCACATCCGCTCGAGATTTTCATTGTGATAATTGTGGCGGGAACGCTCTATGGCATTGTGGGAATGATGCTTGCAATCCCCGTCTATACCGTGTTGCGCGTGGTGGCAAAGGAATTTCTGTCGGAGTACAAGATTGTCCGCAAGCTTACGCGTGGCATCGACGATGAAAAACCGCAGAAAGCAAATGAAATTACAAACGGAGCCTCACCCCAGAAGCGTCCGAACAGACGGCACTATAGGCGAAAGCCGAACAAGCAGGCAACTGTGGACAAAAAGGAATAGATACAGCTAAGAATTTAGCTGTTTGAGCACTTCGGGGTTTCAAAACTGCGCAATAAACTGCGCAATATTTTGCAAAATGTGCGCAATGGAGTGCGCATTTTTGTTGTGTTTGGCGAGTGTAAAGAATTGGGATGCTATACAGCATTAGTAATTCATTATATGAGGAAACCAAACAAGCAGAATACTAAGGAAGATTCAAAGATTTGATGATTCATCCATCGTTTGATTGATGTTTTCATTGTCCTCAATTATTTCCTCTTTGTGCAACTTGGGCAAAGTGCTCTTAAGATACAGCAGCTCGAACTCGTAGTACATTGCCAAAAGTTCGCGACCGAGTTTGTGCAGGCATTTAATCATCCGTTCCGTAGCATAGTAGCGCTGATATGAATAATCTGGTTTGGTAATTTCCAATACTCTGTACAGTGGCAATGTCTTTTCCAGAAGCGGCAATGCCTTATCGTATTCGTTGCGCTCCATATACATATATGCCAAATTATCCATTGGGGCGGCAATCTCATCAAGGTACATCGGTATTATATAGTCTGTGGTGGTGTCCGACTGCATTCCCAACTCCTCAAAATATTCGCGAACAATTTCGGCAAAAATCTTTTGGCGGTTGCCCGTCAGCATTTCCTCCTCCTCCGAATAAGCGAATTTCAAATATTCAATGCTGTCAGCGTTTTCGTTACATTCTACAAGTTTCTTGTAATATTCAAATTCTTTGTCGCTGTCGTTAGAATGATACTCGTGATTTTCGTTTGGGTTGTTATTGTTCATTTCTTTGTGCCAATTTTTTCGAGTTCTGATTTAACAATTGATACATATTGCTTTATGATACTATCTTTATTTTTCAGAATAGTTTCAATAGTTTTTGTCCCATTTGTCTCTTTATCGCGACAATCCCATAAGTCAATTTTTATTTCATCACTAAAATATTTGCGGTATCGCCAATAATCGTCTTCATTGCATGATGGAATATTAGTTATAACCTTGTCTTTGTTGTCCTTGTTGTTCAAAAAGTCAACTCCGATAAAAAAGCCCTTTCCATTATGGCTGTCTGCCTGTAGCGACCAGCAAATACCATTTTTATCTTTAAATAGGTAATGGAGTGGGATATCGCGCTTGTGGGTGTGTACAATTTCCGTAACCCATTCGTGGATTTGCCGTTCTGAATATGCTTTTTCATATCCGTTAGCAATTAACATTTCGTTTTGTTTGCTACATAAATCATTCAGGAAATCCGTTATAATATGCCAATACACATGGTAAATGTCATTTCTTAAAATCTCATATTCTTTTTCAGGATACTTATTGTCTTTGTTTAGTACAATTTCCCTTGTATTTTCCCAATTTTTGCAAACAAAATCAGTCAGTTCCTTATTGTAATCGACATCGCATGTGAGTTTTGTTACTAATGCTAAATATTGTTCAATTGCAGATTTTAGAAAGTTACTTGCACCAGATGTTTTATATACCTTACCCAACCATGTTTTTATTGCAGCGCTATATTTAATACAATGGATGTCTTCTACATTTATTTTTCCAATACTTCCTTGTGAAGGTTTGTGTCCATCAAGAGTTAGGTAATACACTTCTATATTGGAAGATTTGTATCCGAATTCTTTTGTAACCTTATCGAAATACGTTTCTAATTGCTTATCTCCATCTGTTGCATATATTTTGTTTTCTATAATTATGGCACTTTTTTCGTTTTCGCCTTCTAATTCCAAATTCCCAATAAAAATATCGATTTCTTTTCTTTCAGTCCAATCTTTAGAATTTGGTATTACCTCGGTTTTTTTCGTTAAATTAAATTTTTTATTGCCTATTATTTCTAAAAAGTATTTTAATGGTTTATCCCCCAGCTCGTGGTTACCTTCCGGGTCTAAAATGGAAGAAATGAATCGCGAGTGCAAATACACTTCATCACTTTCTTTGCGTAATGTAGTAAACACATTAAACTGTTCATCTTGTGAGTTCTGTCGCTTATGATTTTCAAGCAATTCTTTTAAGTCATTTTTGTATTTTTCTATATCATTCTCCATGTTGTAATTTTTTTGGGGGTTACTTATATAATTCATTTATCTTCTCTGCATCGTATTTCATCCAATCTACCAATCTTTGCGGTGCCAAT
>CACWOG010000235.1 GCA_902762455.1 uncultured Bacteroidia bacterium
TGAAAATCATCAAACTACAAGATTCTGATTTCCAACGTATCAAAAACCTTTACGACACAATTCTGGAATGGTTGGGGGAGAAGAAGAGACTTTCCTTCTCCGTCGGACATCTTGTGCTTGCACTTTTAAGTTATATCACCGCCATTTCCAAGGCTGATGACAAAAGGAAAGGGACGCGTGTTGAAGTGTTGTTCAATGCCTTTATGGAAGAGCTGATGAAGGAACGGGAGGTTTTCCGGCGGGAAGTTTCATTTTATGCCCGTCAGATGGGTGTGTCCCAAAAATATTTGGCGAACGCGGTGAAAAAAGCCGGACGTGAACCGATGATATACTGGATTAACAACGTCAGCCTTGATATGGCAAAGGAGCTGTTAAAGGATAAGCGTCTGCCCATCAAAAGCATCTCCATCAAACTGGGTTTCAAGGAATGCAATTCATTCACCCGCTTCTTCAGGAAACACACCGGAAAGACACCAGGGGAATACCGCGACAGCAAGGCAGTGAAGTAAAAGCGGCATTGCCCCAAACGCATTGCGCAGGGGGTTCATATTCCCATCCCAAAGTCTTTACGGTTTCGCATAATGTCCGTGCGAGGTATGGTCGGGCCGCCCCGAACGGCACCACAGCTTAAGGTAACGTCCGGCAGTCTTTACCGGAATTCACTTTTCAAAAAGTGAAAAAATGCTAAAAATTCACTTTTACAAAAGCGAATTTTTGTATCTTTGCACATTGGACAAAAAGTAATATCATGACAAATAGTGATTATCAACAGATTGATTTCCTTGCAGTTGACAACACCGCCATCGGCAGCCGCAACCGCATCCCGTTGTGGATGTTCGGAATGCTTTACTGAGCGGCTGCAAATAATGACACTTAAAGCAGAGACAAAAATGAAAATAATATACGTTCAGTTACTTGATGAAGGTACAAGAGTTTACAGACCTGTACCAGCAATAAAAATCAGGGATGACATTTATGAGCTGAAAGGCGCTGAAATATATGATACAACGGACGAGACATGGGAATTTGTTCCGGGCTCACATGTAATGGTGAAGGAAGAACATTTGGGTGAAAAAAATGTCCTGGTTGCCCATAAGCTATTCACACAATAGAGGTTTAGCGTATGCAGCGGACTACAGTTACTAAATTCAACTCACAAATGCAACTTCGTCCCCCACTCCCCAATCCTACGGTTTCGCATAATGCCCGTGCGAGTGTGGTTAGGCCGCCCCGAACGGCACCATCGCCTGAAGTAACGTCCTGCGGTCTTTGCCGGAACTACTCCTCAAGCAACCATTTCCACACCGACATGACCGAAATGGATC
This sequence comes from uncultured Bacteroidia bacterium, assembly GCA_902762455.1. Taxonomy (GTDB): domain Bacteria; phylum Bacteroidota; class Bacteroidia; order Bacteroidales; family ML635J-15; genus Bact-19. The sequence continues at coordinate 1,326 of CACWOG010000235.1, forward strand.
TGCCATCCACTTCCAATTCCCGGTCCTCATTGTAAGTAATGATACGCAGATCATTATACGGGAGACGTTTGCATAGTTTTACCAATCCCTGCGTTTCACGCAAAAAGGCACTGCCGGACTCATCTTCCAGCTGATAGCAGACCTGTATGGCCAATTCCTTTTCAGGCACCACGAAATCCACTTCTGTATTGTAATGATAGAAAAAAACATTGTCGTCCATGCCGAAACGCCGCAACAACGTTACCGCCACCATATTTTCCAGCAGTGCTGCCCTATTGCTGAAAGTCAGCAGACTGATAATGCCGTTATCCACAAAATAATACTTGCGGTTGNNNNTTTGATGGGGAATATCAGAAAGGCATCCCTGGCATATTCGGCATAGTTAAGCACAGTGTTTTTTGACACTTTTGTACCTGTGGAGGCAAGCATGTTTGTCAGACGGGTCAGTGCGATGGGCTGCATGACACTTTCGGCCAGCTTCAGGAACATAAGTCGCAAGGCAATCTTGTTTTCAACATTATACCGCGCAGCTATATCTCCCAAATATATCTTTTGATACACAGAAAGAAGGTATTCGCGTTTGTTGGGAAATGTAGCGCATTCCGGAAATCCACCGAAACGGAGATACTCATCCATCCGGTCTGCCATTCCGGCATAATCCTCAGAAGTCAAACAATATGGATTTATTCCGTCTGCCAGCAAGAATTCAGGAAAACTGAATGGAAAAACATGCCGGACCATGTAACGGCCACCAAGAGTCGTCGCCACATCAGAACTGAGCATTTTCGCATTCGACCCTGTAATGTTTACTATGTACTTTTGGTCGGCAAGACGCCTTGCAAACTTTTCCCAACCTGGAATATTCTGCACTTCATCAAGAAACAGCATAGGTTTGCTGCCTCCCATTTCGGAATGAACCTCCAAGATAGCCTCAAAATCGGAAGCCTCGAATCCAAGCAGACGGTCATCCTCAAAATTTAGGTAAAGCATCTCGTCCCAACTATGTCCGCCAGCAAGCAGGTCTTTCATCATCTGAAACAAAAGGAAGGACTTTCCTGCACGCCTTACACCGACAAGTACATACCGAAATGCATCGTGAAACGCAAAATCGCGTCGCACCAACTCCAATCCATCAACCATATCACGGTTTTCAAGGATTATATTCTTAAGCTGCTCTTTATTTACCATTTTGTTTTTTGATGCAAAGATAATTCATTTTGGCTTACCAACAAGCCAAAATTTAAAAATATTAATTTTGGTCTATCAATAAGCTAAAATTAAAAATCAGTAATTTCGGCTTAGCAGCAGACCAAAACGAAGCATAATTTCAAACATCAACAAAATACAACTGATTACCAAACACTCACAAAACAATTTGCAGATTTTCGGAGGTTATTTTCGTGATGGATGCAGATTTTCGGAGGTTATTTTTGTCAAGAATGCAGATTTTCGGAGGTTTTATACAAAACAAACTGCAAGCAGACAATAACGATACTTTGTCTTTATCACAGGAACATCGCCAGATACAGTGGCATCGTTATCTTATTGTCAACCACACCGACATTAGACATACCAAATTTATAGCCTTTTTCAATGCCTTTCCACATAAGCACGGTATTGAGCGACTGTGACCTGCCCTTTTTAGACTTCACCTCCAGCGGCAAAGGACTAGCCCCATGCGTTAACACGAACTCAATCTCAACCGACGAATCGTCCTTCTTGTAGATGCGAAACTGGTCGTCCCTAGCGTATGCGGACAAAGGGAACTGCAAGGCAGACAAATTGTAGCAATATGCCACAATGCCAGCATCGCGAAGCCAATCCAAAGAGTTTGCAAATTTACGCGCAGTTCCGTTCTGTTCAACCACAGAATACTGGAATTTGGTGTTTTCCTTAGCCAACTGCTTAGGAATCGACAGGAAACAACTACGCGCCTTGGGACGGTCAGCCGTTTCTGCGTACTTGGCAATGTCGTTCAAATAGGCCGAAATGATTTTTTCCTGCTCCTGATGGACAATGCCGAAATTCTTGGTAGCAAGAAACTGGTTTACAACCGCTGGCATACCACCAACTACCATATATTCACGAAGATAACTAATCATTTTTCGATGAATAGGTTCTTCTATCTTTTCCTGTTTCACAAAGTGCTCCTTAAGCGAATCTATAGTATCCTGCGAAAAACCTACAGCCCACAGATATTCCTCAAAATCAAGCGAAAACATATCAACCTGCCGTTCGTAACCCACAGGGAAAGAAGATACAGCATTGTAGTTCACGCCTAACAACGAACCAGAAGCAATGACATCATAATTATCGTCTATCGCCCAGAATTTCAACGATGCCCTTGCCTGCGGACACGATTGTATCTCGTCAAGGAAAATCAAGGTCTTATGAGGCACAAAACGAGCATTTGGAATATAGATTGAAATTCCTTTAATCATTTCAGGCACAGTCAGTTCTCCGTCAAAAGCAGATTTAAGTGCAGGATATTGCTCAAAGTTGATTTCTACAAACGACTCGTAATTATTGCGGGCAAAATCCTCAATGATAAATGTCTTGCCAATTTGACGGGCACCGCGCACAAGAAGGCACTCATTTTTTTTGGTTGCTTTCCATTGTTTCAGGTAATCCGTAAACTTGCGTCTTAGCATAATTGTGTAATTATTTGATTGGCGCAAAAATACAAAACAATTTGCAGATTTCCAAAGGTTATTTTTAAAACTTTTGCAGATTTTCCGAGGTTATTATTGATGTAGATGCAGATTTTCGGAGGTTTTGAAAGGGCGAAAAGGCAGAAAGAAGACCAGTCTAACAGTCCAGCAGAAGACCTGTTTAACAGAAGGCCAGTCGTTATGTCGGCAAGACTGCAAGCTGCAAGACTGTAAGACTGTAAGCCAGTTCGCCCCCCAAAAGCTTACTTTCCGCTTTTCCGCCTATTACATTCTCGGCACAACATCTGGCAGTTGTCGGCAATAGTCCTGCCGCCATCGCGCCAAGGTGTGATGTGGTCGGCTTCCATTTCCTCAATTTTGAAAACCTTTCCGCAAATTTTGCAAACACCTTTCTGCCTTTCGTAAACTTCGCGTTTGGTGTTGTCATCGAATGCACGAATGTCAAGATGGTGTTCGTCGTGGTCGAAGACATACGAGTAGATGCCTTTTTTCTTCTTCACATCGCTGTCGGCCATCAGACGGGCAACTTCCGTTTCCAATTCTGCTGCGTCCCAAGTTCTGGAACTGTACAATTCGTACAAATGCCCCCACTCGACGCCCTTCATTTCCTTGCGGTACTTCGGGAAAATCGCCTTAACCCAGTTTATCACGCTGTTGAAATAGTTCCACAATGCAACGGCGTTGGGGTCGTGCTGATGGTTGCCCATATACACCTCGATGTTACCCTTTGAAATCCACGAAATTGCAGTCTCAAGATATTCCTGACGAATTGCAGACCCCGACAGATAGTCGCTGCCGATTTTTGCTGCAGGCGCACCATTCTTGCTGAAATAACGCTTTGCATCGCTCACCCACGAACCTGCATACACGGCGTTGCGCAATTCCTGATCGGTAAGTTCTTCGCCAGCTATATTGATGGTCTTGAACCATTTGAGTTTTTCGCTGTCGGTTCCGCTACAGATGTAAACCTGCAATTCGTAGTCAAGGATTTTTTTCTTTTCGTCGGGCTGAAGGTTGTGGAAATAGCGCATATCGAAGGCGAAATCGCCGTTCACATACTGGCAAATCGAAATTGTACGCTGCTGACCGTCAATTATTTCAAAAGTTCCGTCCTCGCGTGTAGCCCAGTACATTACATTGAGCGGAAAACCTTGTGTGAGCGTATCTATTACAGCATCGCGCTGCTTGTCCTTATACACGAATTCGCGCTGGTATGGCGGACGGACATCCAGTTTTCCTCCGTAGGCGCAAACACCTTTCTCGGCATTGTCGGCATAGCCGTTTGTTAAATCTCGAACAGTGATTTTGTGTAATTCTATCTGCATAATTTTTTGTTTTTATTGTTTTCTGTGTAGTCGTTGCTCGCAACGACTCTACAGTGTTTCTCATTATCAATTATTATCATCATCTCTCGGCTCTGCCGCCATCGACATTTGCGATTCTTCCATTGTGTATGGTATGTTTTGAGGACGACGACGGATAAAAATACGCTTAAATGCAGCTTTTCCATTAACTAAACATGATTTTGAACCGCCATTCCAGACTCCACCAGAATGTCCTGAACCATTATCTTCACCCATACCAATAATATCAAATTGCTTAGGGTTATGTTTGTCCATAAATGTGATTGGAACACCCATTACTCCATCGTAATCCATTGGTATTTCTGCGACCTTTCCAACTTCAATAGCATTATAATTATCGTATTTGGGATATTCTTCTGAATTATACTTTTTATATAGTATCATATCTTCATGTCGTTTAGCAATATCCAAATTAGTAAACCAACAGATATTTCCCAAACTACGCCACTTCTGACCTGTTTCGTCAATCCAAAATCTAGTAGCACGGGGTTCATAATAATCTGGTACTCTAAATTTTGCAAAAGAAAGTGTACTTCCCAACCACATCTTATTTTCTTTGATATAAGGAAATATTTCTTTATAGGTTATTGCATTTTGATTTCCTATAATCACAAATTTCTTTTCATATTTCATCAATTGTGCAACATATTCCCTAAACAACGAGAATGGTGGATTTGTAACAACAATATCGGCTTGCTTTAGCAGTTCAATACATTCTGGAGAACGGAAATCACCGTCACCATTGAAATAATTTATTCCAATTTCTTCGGGGTCGGGAACAAGGTTGCCGTTGCGGTCGCCAAAATATTCAAGCCAAATTGCCCTTTCGCTGTCGTTTGTGCTGAACAAGTCACGATTTTGGTTTTTATAACAGGTTGTAATAAGCCTTTTTAATCCCAATTTTTCGAAATTGTAGCTAAAATAGTGAAAAAAGTTGCTCACTCGTGGGTCGTCACAATTGCATAAAACAGTTTTTCCTCTGAAATGTTCCTTATAATGCTTCAGTTCGTTTTCAATATCTGATAATTCTGTGTAGAATTCATCTTCTTTCGCTTTATTTGCTTCATGCAAACTTTTATTTCCTGCCATATCCGATTGATAGTTTTTGCAATGCTATCAGTCACAATCGGGCAAAAAGAAAGGTGCGAGCCTTTCTATCGCATTCACGAGGAGCGTCGGATGAACCCCGTTACCCACATAGATTAGCCCACACCGTAAAGTGCGAGCATCAACCTATC
>CACWOG010000236.1 GCA_902762455.1 uncultured Bacteroidia bacterium
ACATTCCTGCTTGAAAGGTTCGCCAAGTTCAACGCTTTCTACACGCAACATCTGCGATTCATCGCTTCCCATCAAAAACATCTTGCGACCACTATGGCTGCACAAATGCGTACATAAACCCTCGACAGTCACAGTATCGTCAACAAGTTTTTCTGCCCCAGCCAACATCTCGTCAACTGTCATAACCTTGGCAGCCTGTGCTTCCTGCTCATTTCCCTCATTTTTCTTACCATTGCACGACAACAATGCCAGAGCTATAACCACTACCGACATCAACACAAATATTCTCTTCATAATAAAAAAAACTATATTAAACATAAAATCCTAAAAAATCAGCCTTCTGCAAGGCGTCAAATTATTTTGCGAAATTAAAACATTAATTTCAATTCTCATAATTTGCGGAGAGAAAAACAACGTGAATTTTCACCTACGGAGCTCTTATAAAAGAAAAGCCACAATAAAGTGGCTTTCCATTCATTATCAATTAGATATTACAATCCAAATTCCCTTTTTACCTTGTCAACGTAATCGAGTTTTTCCCAAGTGAAAAGTTCGACTTCCTTTTCAATCTTCTTGCCGTCGGCAATAAAGCATTTCTTTACAAGCTTTGGTTCACGACCGAAATGTCCGTATGCTGCCGTTTCTGCATAAATCGGGTTCAACAGTTTCAAACGCTTCTGTATAGCAGCAGGTGTGAGCGGGAAAAGTTTCTTTACTTTCTCGGCAATTTCGGCATCGCTCATCTTCACCTTTGCAGTTCCGTAGGTGTTGACATATATTCCAACTGGTTCGGCAACGCCAATTGCGTATGCAACCTGAATAAGGATTTCGTCGGCAACGCCCGCTGCGACAAGGTTCTTTGCAATGTGACGTGCTGCGTAAGCTGCAGAGCGGTCAACCTTCGACGGGTCTTTTCCGCTGAATGCACCGCCACCGTGTGCGCCCTTGCCACCGTAGGTGTCAACGATAATCTTACGACCGGTAAGACCGCTGTCGCCGTGAGGTCCACCGATTACAAACTTTCCTGTCGGGTTGACAAACAGCTTGAAATCTTTCTTGAAAAGCTTCTGTGTGCGTGCTGGCAAGTCGGCAATCACCCTAGGTATCAAGATTTTGCGGACATCATTTTCAATCTTTTTGAGCATCTTATCTTCATTCTTGTCGAAATCGTCGTGCTGTGTAGAGATTACTATGGTGTCGATTCTTACTGGAGTGCCTTTCTCGTCGTATTCGATTGTTATCTGCGACTTTGCATCGGGACGGAGATAAGTCATTTCCTTGCCTTCGCGACGGATTTCGGAAAGTTTCTTCAACATCCTGTGAGCAAGGTCAAGAGGCAAAGGCATATAGGTGTCGGTATCCTTGCAGGCGTAACCGAACATCATACCCTGGTCGCCAGCGCCCTGTTCGGCTGCAGTTTCGCGCTCAACGCCCTGATTAATGTCGGGAGACTGCTCGTGAATTGTTGACATCACACCGCAGGAATTGCCATCGAAGCGATATTCGCCCTTGGTGTAGCCTATTCCGTTCACAACCTTGCGCACAACGCTCTGAACGTCAACGTATGCTTTTGATTTAACTTCGCCAGCGACAACAACCAAACCTGTGGTTACAAGTGTTTCGCAGGCAACTTTTGATTTCGGGTCCTGAGCCAGAAATTCGTCGAGTATCGAGTCCGAAATCTGGTCTGCCACTTTGTCGGGATGTCCTTCCGACACCGATTCTGATGTAAAATAATAGTTCATCTGTCAATAAGTTTTTAAACGTTAATAACAGGAACGATTGGGATGTAACTTGGAATTTGTGTTTTTAGCATTTTTTTCCGTGGTTGCAAGCATCCAAATCTTTCCACAAAATTTCATCGCAAAGGTATTGCAATAATTGCAATGTGCAAGTTAAATTTTTGCTAAAAAATTAACAGCCTAATGTTTGCTGGGAATCTGTCTGATAATCATTATTGTCCTTTATATCCTACCATGTCATTCCGAAAAGCAGAACAAACAGCAAAAGGAACGTTGCTTGTGAGTTCGCTTATCCGGAATCTGTTCTATAATCCGTTAATAGATTACGGACAGCAGTCTTCACAACGCTCACCGTTCCGCATCGCGTGTTCCGACTAGCTTCCGAAATGACGACTCTCTAAAAAATTTTACGTAACTAATTCAATTTAAGAGTTGCCAATGTATTATTTATTTTTAGCGAACAACAATAGCTATTTCTTATCCTTTGTTGTATTTGCAACGGGTTCTGTTTTACCTTTTTTCCAGTACTGCCTAATCACAAGCACGATTCCGAATATTACAAAAGGTATGCTGAGAAGCTGTCCCATCGTAATCGGTGCATTCCAGATGAATTCTGCCTGCTCGGTCTTGGTGTATTCAATGAGGAAGCGGAATCCGAAAAGTACAATGAGGAACCAGCCGAGGAATGTCCCGTGCTTCCACTCTTTAACGAACTTTCTGTATATCAAGAAGAGCCTCGTACAGTTGGGTCGGGTGACGTGCCACCATATAATCCGACAGACAGTCAACATTAAGGTCGGGACAAGCGCCATTTGCCGCAACGTATGCATTATCAAGGTCTTCCCAGTTGCGCATAAACTTAACGCCCCAAGGCAATGTCGTCGGAATGCCAAGGATTTCGCTGTTGATGAAATTTCCGACACGAACAAAAGCACCAGCCAGCGGAACAACGACTGCGGTTTTGTCAATTGCTTCAAAATAAGGCATCTTAGAACGACGAGAATAAAGCCAGATGGCGATAAGGATTCCGATTGCGCCGCCGTGACTTGCAAGACCGCCTTCCCAAACCTTCAGAATTTCAAGCGGATGGCTTAAATAGTAGCCCGGGTTGTAGAAAAAGCAATGCCCGAGCCTCAAACCGATTACACAACCTAATATTATATATATTGCGAACTTATCGGTTTGTTTCTGTTCGTAGCCTTCGCGTTTCATTATCCTGCCAAGCACAATGTAGCCAAGCAGAAAACCGACAGCCAAAAGCAGTCCGTACCACCTGATTCCGTGTTCGCCGATTTGAAACATCACAGGGTCGGCATCCCATACAAAATATAAAAGGTTCATCTGAATGAATTTTTGCGGCGCAAAATTAAAGATTTATTTCGAAACGAAATGACATAATACACAATAACCTTACCCATCTACCCTTCGACTCTTCGACCCTTCGACCCTTCGACAAGCTCAGGGAGCGAAAGGGAGCGGGATTAGTTTTTTAATGAAAGAGCGTGCTCATTAAACCTCTTCCATCTTGGGGTCTGGACCATACTTGTTCCTTCCCTCCTGCCCTTTAAAACATCCGAATACAATCCATAAAGCAACCACAAACCAGTCAATAATAGTCTCAAAAACTAGAAAAGTCATTTTTACGGCAAACGAATCGACATGAATAATGTCAAAAATCGGTGGTACAATACCCAACAAGAAAAACAACGCCCAGTAACCGCTCAAGCCAACATCATGCAATCTGCGGACAGTAACGGCATACGTCGGCAAAATTGTGACAGCCCAAAATGCTATCAGCAAATAAGCCACAACCGACACCCAGCCTTTTCCTTGAAATAGGAAAACGAAAAAATCAGACTCTCCCAAAATAGAGTCAAAATAGCCATAGTCAACATGTTGTGCAATCAAGCCAATTGTATATACAATTGACAATACCATACTGATAACTATACAAGCACACGAGAATGACCAGTATTCCCTTCTTCTTGCTCTGCCCTTAAAGTCGGCATAATGTTTCAAACATTTCAAAAAATACTTCATAATATCAAATTTATATTTTACAATAATTTACAAGTTCATATTCCTTTTCCACCACCACTGGAACACAATTAATGCCCAGACCTTTGCAGCAGCATCGCCTACATTGTTACCGCGAAGCCGATTCTTAAGTTCCGCCACCTCATTGTAATTGAACAGCCCCTGCCCTTCGACAAACTTTTCCGAAAGCAAGTCGTTCTCTATCAAGTTGTAAAGTTCATTATTGAACCACTTCAAGAGAGGCACTTCAAATCCGTGTTTACGGCGATTGAGCAGTTCGGACGGGAAAAAGTCGGCAAAAGTCTCACGCAGAATCTTCTTACGCGACTGAGAATCAATCTTGTACACCGACGGCAGACACGATACATAATCCACAACCGTATGGTCGAGGAAAGGAACACGCACCTCAAGGCTGTTAGCCATCGACATCATATCAACCTTTGTGAGCATATCTCCCTGAAGCACAAGGTGCATATCGGCATATAGCACATCATTCATATCGGTGAAATCCTTGCCAATGCACTGCGACTTACGTTCATCAAAAGTCGTTTTGTCTGCCTTACATTTCAAAAGCCGGTCGGTATAGGCATCGTCACCAATGCTTGCCCACCGCCAGTAACGTTCCGCTTCGGAAAGATTGTACCCCGATGCAAACCTGTCGAGTTGACGAAATGTATTGGCAATCTTCGAGTTGCGTGATTTCGGCATAATCTTCCACACAGGTGCAAATGCAGCAACAGCCTTTTCCTTCAACCCAGCATTCATAACACGCAAATGCGCCGAATGCTTGTTGTAACCCGAAAAAAGTTCGTCTGCACCATCACCGCTAAGCGCAACTGTAACCTTGGTGCGCGTCAACTTACTTAGTATGTCAACAGCAAGAGCCGACGAATCGGCAAACGGTTCGTCAAGATAATCAAGCGTATGCGAAATGTTCTCAAGCAAATCCTTGCTACTGATTTTGAATGCAGTATGATTGGTATTGAATCGTTTTGCTATGATTTCGGCGCAATCGGTCTCGTCGAAATACTTGTTGTCGGAAAAACCGACGGAGAAAGTATTCAACTTCGATGTAAACTGCGAAGCCAGCCCCGTAATTATCGAAGAATCAATGCCTCCGCTAAGAAAACAACCTAACGGCACATCGGCTATAAGACGGCGCTGCACCGAAGCAGAAAGCAGTTCGCGTAGCTTTTTCTTGGCAGTTTCGTAGTCATCGTCAATAGGACTTGTGCGACGATTTGGAATGCTATAGTACGAATGCTCCTCGACTCCATCTGGCGTAATACGCAGAAAAGAACCGGGACGTAATTTGCGTGTATTCTTGAAAATACCCTGATTTGTAGGAATATAGTTGAGTTGAAAATATGTTTTCAAAGCCTCGTTGTCAATCTCCTTTGGAATCCCCATAGCAACAAGAGCCTTCATTTCCGAGGCGAACATAATTTTCTCATCGTCGGCATACAGCACAACTGGATTGATTCCCATACGGTCACGCACCACAAGGCACTCCTTTTTTCGGATGTCGTAGAATGCAAAAGCAAAGCAGCCATTCAACTTTTCAACAGCAGAACTACCATACTTAATCAGCAGATACAAAAGCACTTCCGTGTCCGACTTAGATGTAAACTTAATGCCATCGGAAATAAGTTCTTCGCGGAAATCGTTGTGGTTGTAGAATTCACCGTTGAAAACAAGCACATAATTGCCAGAAGCATCAACAAATGGCTGACTGCCAGCGTCGGAAGTGTCGATAATGGAAAGACGGGTATGACCAAGGGCGACATTGTCCTTCACGAAAAAACCATTGCTGTCGGGACCACGGCTTTCGAGCGAAGCTACCGCCCTTTTTATCCTGGGTTCCAATTCAATGCTTTTGAACGAATATATTCCAGCAATTCCGCACATATAAAGTTTCTAAGTTTCTGTGGCTTACGCCGTTTATAAGTTTCTATGGCTTACGCCGTTTCAGGGTTTGATGTTGTTTATATTGTTTGAAATGTTTTGCAGCTGTGGCAGCCATAGACTTTTTACCAGTTTACTTCTTCCCTATTTATCGGCATGGTCATGCACCTTGCACCACCACCGCCACGGGGAAGTTCGCTACCAGCAAATGTTACGACAAACTTTTCGTAGTTGTGCATATCAACCAAGCCCTTGCAGACATCGGCAGCCTTAAGCACCGAAAAACCTGCCTTGTCCAAAGCCTCGATAGTTTTCCAGTTGCGCTCGTAACCTATGACCTTGCCTTCGCCCAAAGCAAAGAAATTTGCTCCACTGTGCCACTGTTCGCGTTGCTGAACCCAGACATCGTCGCCACCACA
>CACWOG010000237.1 GCA_902762455.1 uncultured Bacteroidia bacterium
TTATTAATCCAGAACAGCAAATTGAGGTATGCTGGACCTAGCCGAAGTAAGCGCAGTAGAAAGTATCGAAGGGCACAAAAAAAAGGGCAACGAATTAATTCATTGCCCTTTCATAATCTTATGAAAAAATTTATTCTGCTTCGGTGATAACGTTGAATGAGAAGTTAGCCTTGATGTTCTTGTAAAGGCGAACTGCTGCATTGTACTTACCAACTTCCTTAATCGACTTGTCCTTCATGAGGATGTTCTTGCGGTCGATTTCGAATCCCTTAGCTGCGAGTGCTTCAGCAAGCATAATGGTGTTGATTGAACCGAAGATCTTACCAGTTGACGAAGTCTTGGTAGCGATAGTGAGTTCGAGTCCTTCCATCTTAGCTGCGAGTGCTTCTGCTTCTTCGCGGAGCTTAGCTTCCTTGTGTGCTCTCTGCTTCATGTTTTCGGCATGAATTTTCTTTGCAGTTTCGGTTGCAAGGATAGCGTAACCTTGAGGAATGAGATAATTTCTTCCGTATCCGGGCTTTACATTAACGATGTCGTCTCTGTGTCCTAAGTTTTCTACGTCTTGTTTAAGTATGATTTCCATTTCTATTCCTCCTTTAATTATTTCATCATATCGGTTACGTATGGCAACAATGCAAGGTGTCTAGCTCTCTTGACAGCCTGAGCAACTTTGCGGTGGTACTTCAACGAAGTTCCGGTCAAGCGGCGAGGCAAAATCTTACCCTGTTCGTTCAAGAATTTCTTGAGGAACTGCGGGTCCTTGTAGTCAACATATTTAATGCGGCTTCTGAGGAAGCGGCAATATTTTTTCTTCTTTACTTCAACTGCCAATGGAGTCAAGTATCTGATTTCTGAATTGTTCTGTGCCATAATTATTCCTCCACCTTTTTAGTTTCCTGTTCTCTTCTCTTCTTTTCGCTGTATGCTACTGCGTGCTTGTCCATCTTGAAGGTAAGGAAGCGCATAATCTTTTCATCACGTCTGTACTCGGTTTCGAGTTTGTTGATGAAAGCGCCTTCTGCCTTGAATTCAAACAAGTGGTAGAAGCCTGTAGTTTTCTTCTGGATTGGGTAAGCCATTTTTCTTAATCCCCAGTCCTCTTCGTGTACCAACTCACCATTTTCGGTGATGTACTTCTTGAACTTTTCAACCGTTTCCTTCATCTGTGGCTCAGACAAAACGGGAGTTGCAATGAAAACGGTTTCGTACTGATTAATCATAATCTTTAAAAATCAATTTGTTAATAAATAAAATACTTTAAAATTTTTGTGGGTACAAAAATACAACATATTTTTGAATTGACGAAATATTCTTTTGCTTTTTTTGTGCTCAAACATCTCATAAGACTACTTTTCTGTATTACAACATTTTAAGTCAATCATAAATTCTCTGCCACACAATCCAAAATCGTAAATCCCAAATCGTAAATCAACTTGAACTTGTCGCAATCGTAAATCGTAAATCCAAAATCGTAAATAAATTTGTATTTTTGCGAAAATTTAGAATTTATGAAACTATCGGATTTAACTGGACAAAGGAATTTTTTCCTAATTGCAGGTCCCTGTGTGGTCGAGAACTTGGAAATAACCTACGAAACGGCAAAGACCGTAAAATCAATTTGCGAGAAACTTGACATTCCGTTTGTATTCAAGTCATCGTACCGCAAGGCAAACCGTAGCAGTATAAGTTCGTTTACTGGCATAGGTGACGAGGCTGCACTTGAAATACTTGCAAAGGTAAAACGAGAACTCAACGTTCCGATTTGCACCGACATTCACGCACCAGAGGAAGCCGCTTTCGCTGCACAGGTTGCCGATATTGTGCAGATTCCTGCATTCCTTTGCCGTCAGACCGACCTGCTTGTCGCCGCCGCAAAGACTGGTAAGATTGTAAACATAAAGAAAGGTCAGTTTCTTTCGCCAGAAGCTATGAAGTTTGCTGCACAGAAAGTTGTGGAGGCAGGCAACACCAATGTTATGCTTACAGAACGCGGTACAACTTTCGGTTACACCGACCTTGTGATAGATTTCCGTGGCATTCCGACAATGCGACAGCTCGGTTATCCTGTAGTGCTTGATGTGACACATAGCCTGCAACAGCCAAACCAGACAAGTGGCGTTACCGGTGGACTTCCGCAAATGATAGAGGCAATGGCGAAAGCTGGCGTTGCAGTCGGCGCCGACGGCTTGTTTATGGAAACACATCCGAATCCAGCCGTTGCGAAGTCCGATGGTGCAAATATGCTTCGCCTTGACCTGCTTGAAGACCTGCTGAAGAAACTGGTAAGACTAAGAGAGGTAGTAGGGGCGTAATGCGTAAGCGACGTGTTTCGTCACCTAACTACAGATTATTAATTATTGTATTTCGTTTATTTATGGCGTTTGTCGCTGCGCGTCGTTGCTCGCAATGTTAAGTCGTTGCACGCAACGACTCTACATTAGTATTCCAACTTTATATTGTCCACCCACAGCGTATTGCCGATTGTTCCCGAAAATGCTTCCTGACTTGTTACGCTAATCAGCATAATCGCGTGTGTTACTGGTGTATTCTCGTCGCCCCAGCCAATTTCTTGTATTTCAACATTCTTGCCTTTGCTGTTGATGGTGTAGAAGTTGTCCTTCTTTGGTCCAAGGTTCATGTATGGCTTGTAGTCGGGCGATTTGGTTGCATCACCGTAGATTACTGGAATGCGGAATCCGTTAACCCAGTCGCTTGTAGGACTTGATATACGGTAAATAGCTGTACCAACGCGCTTTGCATACACATTGCCTTTCTCGTCCTCCCAGCGGTTTTGCAGTATGAAAAGGATTTCGTGTTCGTCGTTTCCCGGACGGCTCGACGATGACAAGGTCTTGCAGGTGGTGATTGTTCCCTTGTTGGGCATTGCCGACTTGTAGTCGAGGACGACGGCTTTGGGCTTGTTGGTAAACGGCACACCCCATCTCATCCTGCTGTACGGATTGCTTGTGCCGTCGATAGGTTCGTGTGCCTTACCCCAGTAAATTGTTCCCGAGACCAGTACCTTTATATTAATAATGCCAATGACCTTGCATTCGGCGTATTCGGTTGTGAGTTTTGCACAGTAGCCGTTGCCGCGTCTTTCGGGGTAAACGGTGTTGCTGGTCTTTTATATGCCTGCAACGTTCGCATAAGTGTTCGACGATGCCCAGATTGATTTGATGTTCAATGCTTTGTTTTCGCGGATGGTGTCGCGCGGACCTATGGCGTAGATGCGTTTGGTGTCGCCTCCGATTATCAGCGATTCCTCTATGTCGCGTACAACCCAATTCTCGAAGTTGCCGTATTGTACATTCTTGTAAGTCTGTGCGGATAAGGGTAATGTGTTAATTATCAATAATAATGCTATGCATAGTGTCGCTATTATTGCTTGCACGCACTTCGTTGTGTTCTTGTTGCTCGAGACGCGATGAATCGCGTCTGTACTGTAAGATAGGTCATTGCAGATAGTGTTTGCTATCATTTCCTGTCCTTTCTGGTTTGGGTGTATTCCGTCGTTGCAGAAATAGGAGCGGTAGTCGCGCAGTTTTATAAAAGGCTTGTAGATGTCAATCAGTTCTATGTTTTCGGCGCAAGCTACCTTTATTATTTCCTGATTGTACATTTCGTGCCACAGCCCAACGACTTCGATGTTTCCGTAGAGCCATTT
>CACWOG010000238.1 GCA_902762455.1 uncultured Bacteroidia bacterium
AAGGATGTACTTATGGTTCTTGCTCACCGCACCGACAAGCAGGACATTATGCAGGTTATCAATCAGGAAGACCCCGATGCGTTCATCTCGATTGACAAGGTGCAAGGTGTATTCGGAAAGAATTTCGACGAACTGAAACGGGAAGTGTAAGGGCAGCGCCCGTTTGAGGGCTAAAGCCAGTTTGAATGGCTGCGCCGTTTCTATACCTGCGGCGTTTTTCGCAACGCCGTTTATATGCTTCGCGTTTCTGGGTTTCTCGCTGCGCTGTTTGAATGGCTGCGCCGTTTCTATGCCTGCGGCGTTTTTCGCTGCGCTGTTTGAATGGCTGCGCCGTTTCTATGCTTCGCGTTTCTCGCTTCGCTGTTTCAATGGCTACGCCGTTTCTAAGTTCTCCGCCCCCTGAGCTTGTTGAGTCGTGGCGCGCCGCGACTGTACTAATGTTCAATGTTCAAAGATTTGATGATTTGAGAATTTGATTGTAGCACGCATTGCACTGCTACGACCATATTTATCATCAAAAAAATCTTTTAAAAAATTACCTGCTAATATTTCATATTATTCAAAAATAAATTTACCTTTGCATTTTGTTAAACAATGTTTAATAGGATGAAGAAGATTCTGTTGATAATAGTGATTGCCTTGACAATGATGCTATGCTCGTGCGCCACAACGCCAAAGGACAATGCCGACAAGGTTGTAAAGGCTGTGAACGAATATTGCGACAAGGTTGAAAAGGCTATCGCCGACGAGATTATAGACGATGGCGACATTGAAGCGATAAAGGATTCGGAAAAGAAATATATGAATTTAATTGCCGAAATAACAGAAAGTTATGCTGGCAATGCCAACGACCGTGCCGAATTCGAACAGCAGTACACCTCTGATGAAGTTTGGGTGAGAATGGCCGATGTTACGCTCAAGCTCGCAAACACCGAAGGATATGCAAAATTAAGTCTAACAAATAAATAATTGTAATATGAAGAAATTAGTTTTATTAGCAATCGTATCTGTTCTTGCAATGATGCTTTACAGCTGCAAGCAAGAGCCAAAGGAAAATAACGAAACAAAGGAAGAATGCGCTAAAGAAATCTGCCCTGTTCATGATGCAGTAACAATCTTGGAATCAAAGAATTCAATAGCAAACCTAATCAAGGAAGCCATTGCCGACAATGAAATCAGCGACGAAGAGGCAACCAAGATAAACGATGCTTTCTGCGAATACCAGAGCGTTGACGCTGAAATCAAGACCAAGTATCAGGACAAGAAGGAAGCACAGGACGAACTTTTCGCTATCCTAAATGCTGAAAACAACTACAACAAGTCGATGAAGCTTGCAACTGAAGCAAAAGGCTACGACAAGATTAGCTCGAAGGTTAAGTAAGCAACGATTTGCACGAAACAAAAAAGGCTGGGAAATCCAGCCTTTTTTGTTAATTATGCTTTTCTAGTTCAACTTCAATGCATAATAGCCAGTCATACCATTGGGATAGATGCCTTCGAGGAAAATTGCGTTGCCAGATGACTTGATGGCATTTTCAAGGTCTTGTACCGAATTGATATTCTTGTTGTTGGCACGGACGATGATAAAGCCGTTCTGAATTCCGCTTGCTGCTAGTTTTCCAGCACTAAGGTCGGTTACTTGCAATCCGTTCCTAATTCGCAGACGCGATTTCATCTGGTCGCTTACTGGCTCGAAATTCGCACCTAAGTCATTGACACTTTCCGACTTTGAAAGTTCTGTGCCACCATAGCGGTTCTGCAAGGTCAAATCAACCTTTCGCGTAGAACTGCCAGATTTAACATCGAGAGTTACATTTGCTCCCGGACGGTAAAGGCTTATCATTTCAAGCAATTCGGTTGCAGAATTTACCTTTGTGCCGTTTACAGCAAGAATAATGTCACCGGCAGATATTCCCGACTTTTCGGCCGCACCACCGCTAACAACACGAGCAACATATACACCATCAACATCATCAATGTTCAACTTCTTGGCGGTCTGTGAGTTCAAGTCCATCATCTCAATGCCCATATACGCACGCTGGGCACTGCCAAATTCGGCAAGGTCGGCAACAATCTTGCGAACCATATTCACAGGAATAGCAAACGAATAGCCAACATAAGAACCTGTCTGCGAAGCAATTGCCGAATTTATACCGACAAGTTCGCCCTTGGCGTTTACCAATGCACCACCACTGCTTCCCGGATTTACAGCCGCATCAGTCTGTATATACGACTCAATAACCTGATTTCCAGAGTTTGCGTCAATGTTACGAGCCTTGGCACTTACGATTCCTGCAGTCACCGTAGATGTCAAGTTGAACGGATTGCCAATTGCAAGCACCCACTCCCCTATTCTCAGGTCATCGCTGTTGCCGTATGTTAGGTATGGCAAGTCGGTCGCATCAATCTTAAGCAATGCCAAATCGGTAGTAGCATCGCGACCGATAACCTTGCCTGTGTACGATTTCTTGTTATTCATCACAACCTCAATGACTTCGGCATTCTCAATCACATGGTTGTTTGTGACAATATAGCCGTCGGACGAAACTATCACGCCAGAACCTGATGCCGAGACCTGCATTGCCGACTGAGTGCCGAAAATGAAATCATACAATGTATATGTTGGCTGGTTGTAGCTTGTCTTTATGTGGACAACGGCTGGCATACACTTTTCGGCGGCATTGCAAAAATCGGCGCTACCCAACGCATTAACACTTAGAGCAACCTTTGAAACCTGAACATTGTCAGACTTCTGTTCGTTGTAAACCAACTGATTGTCGGAGTTGTCCGCTTTATTTGGCGAAGCAAACAAAAGAACTCCAGCAAGGACAATTCCTCCGCCAACGATTCCCGACAACAGGTTCAAAAGCAAAGACTTAGTTTTCATACTCATTCCCTTTCAAAATTCATTATACAGCAAAATTAACGGATTCTGCGAAATAATATTTCATGCAACGATATGATTAACTTAACTTTATTATTGTTTAACGGAGTGTTAATAGCCTACGGCGTTTCTGGGTTTCTATGGCTCCGCCGTTTCTAGGTTTGAATGCCTACGGCGTTTCTGAGTTTCTCAGTTTCAATGCCTGCGGCGTTTAAATGGCTTCACCGTTTCTAGGTTTGAATGTTTATAAGTTTATGATTTTTCACCCCATTTCAAACAATCTCAAACCACTTCAAAAAATCTCAAACCACTTCAAAAAAAAATCGCCATTCAATCCTCTTCGTTTTTAGCAAAAAAAGTGCTTAATTTGCAAAATTTTTGGAAACGAAATGGCTGACAAGGAATGCATAACACTGAAAGGCGTAAGGGTTAACAACCTGAAGAACATAACTATCGAAATACCACGCAATAAGCTTGTTGTAATCACTGGATTGTCCGGTTCGGGCAAATCGTCGCTGGCATTCGACACGCTGTTTGCCGAAGGGCAACGCCGCTACGTCGAGAGCCTGTCGTCGTACGCGCGACAGTTCCTTGGAAAGATGCACAAGCCCGAAGTCGATTTCATAGACGGCATTCCACCCACGATAGCAATACGACAGAAAGTAAACACCCGCAACCCACGTTCCACAGTCGGCACATCCACCGAAATATACGACTATCTGAAACTTCTGTTCGCCCGCATCGGTAAGACCTACTCGCCAATTTCGGGCTGCGAGGTAAAAA
>CACWOG010000239.1 GCA_902762455.1 uncultured Bacteroidia bacterium
ATTCCGACTGCTATAATTGCAAGTCCGACAAATTTTATCCAAATAGGCAGAAGTTCAATTTTAATTTGTGACATAATGTTGTGTTTTTAGTTGGTTTTTAAATGGTTAGATATTGTTTCTAAGTTTCTGGGTTTCTAAGTTTAACTTCGTTGAGCTAAAGGTTGGCTTGCGCCGAGCTAAAGGTTAACTTCGTTGAGGGCTTCGCCGTTCAATGGCTTCGCCGTTTCTAATTGTTTCTAAGTTTCAAGTTGTTTATGGTTGTTTGAAATGGTTTTGAGATTGTTTATTTCCTTGCCAATTTATTTCTTCATCCTGATGGCAACGCCTATGCTCGATACGCCGTGCGCGATTAGGAAGATGTAGGTTGAAATATAAATCCAAACCGTATTGCCGGTGAATTTTTCCGTTGGGCAGAAATACAGGTATGCCGCAACCAGCAACCATATACAAGCGCAGATAATGTTGGTTGACCTAGCGAATTTCTTTGCCTTTTCCGACATTTCATCCTTTGTCTTTATGAACAATGCAATGATTGCCCATAGTCCAAGGCATAACAATGCAATACCCCAAAATTTAGGTTCGCAAAGAAGTACCGCGGCAAAACCACCTGCACCAATAAGCAGTTCAACAATTCCTGATGCTAATTTCTTTTTCATTCTGATTCCGTTTTTAGTTAATAATATTTTTAACGAAACAAATATAATGATTTGTAGTCAAAATAATGTATTTTGTGAGTTTTTTTGTCTGGTTGTATGTTGTTGTAAGACAAGGGGGTACGCTTGTGTTTTTGCGGAAAGAAAAGATTTTTTGCGTTGTTCCGTTAGTTTTCAATGCAAAAAAAGGCAATGTTTTTCGGCAGGCTAACGGGCTAACCGCATTCTTTTAGCCTTTTAGCCTTCAAGCCTTTCAGCCCTCCATTACGGTTCCGATATGTAAATAATCTTACAGTCTTGGTTGTCGCGTTCCTCAACCTTTATGCCGTATTGTTCTTCAAGATGCGGAACTAGATTTTCCATATCTATCAGCCAGTATGAAGTTTTGGTGTTGGTAATCTTGATGTCCTCTGCGCCATCGTCAATCACAAACATTTTCCCGTATGCATAGCGCAAATTTCTCACGAAATTACCCATGTCGTTTTCGTATTTTCCAATTTCAACCAGCCTTGATGTGTCGGTTATTTCCAAATAGTAAATCTTTTCGGGAATAACAGTGACGAGCCTCAGATTTGTTCGCTGTAAAAATTCGTCAAAAAGTTGTCTGCCGTGGACTGGTTTTGTGCTGTCTTTTGCCGTTGCACAATAGCAGTAATGGTTATACCTTGAAACCAAAGGATAAAACATCTGGTCGTTTTGATATTCATAACCCCAGTTAAGGTCGTATGCAACAACAGGCAGGCATCCCGTGTAAACAATGTCTCCTTCGTCCCAATGGTCCATCTGCTCGTCGAACATTGAAATTTCCGTAAGTCTGGCGGTGTGTGTGTCGTCATTTATTTCGAATGTGTAGTCAGTAACAAAGAAATACGACAATGCAAATGCCAGCAGATTGTTGGCAAAATGAAGCACAATGGCATAAATGAAACGGAATCGCAGTGCTATGTAGCAGATAATCAACGCTAATCCGAATCTGTAAATAAATGTCATAACAGCAAACCATCCGCTTTCGTTCTGGTAATGTGCAAGCGAAAACAAAATGCTCGTCACCAGAATGCGAAGGAATTGTATCAGGTCCTTGTGCTTGTCGCCTTTGAAAATGCAGAACAGGAACAGCAGAACTACAAATGTAACGCAGGTTAGAATTATGCTGTAAATAGTGAAATATGTGAAAGCCGTAATTGCAACCAATGAAAAGTATTTCCAGAACTTGCTTTTCATCGTCCAGCTTCTGTAGCTAAATTCCTCTACGACAGGGGCGAAAAGCAATGTCATTATCAGCATAAGCAGAGGCATTTCGTCGATGAGTAGATTCATAAAACTGCTGGATTCAATCAATGTTTGCGTTTCCCCTGCATAAAGAGGGTAAATGTAAGTGCCAATAATACCCAAAACCAACAAGACAATACCCGGAACAAGGCAGTGGCGTGTGAGATTGAACGAAAAAGACTTCATAAAAATAGAATATAATTTTATGCAAAGTTAGTATATGTATTTTATTTATGCAAATGCTAGGGTTGGGCTTGAAGATTGCTTTTTATTTTGCCTGTTCGCACTTTCGCCCTCCTTATGTATGGCACTTGTCTATGAAATTTTTCTCATCGTTTGTTTTGTTTGTTAATAATGCACAAATGGGGATTTACGAATTACGATTTACGATTTGAGGATTTAAAGATTTAGCTAACGCTGAGCTAAAGGTTGATAATTTGAAGATTCAATAATTTGCTTGCGCGAGCTAAAGGTTGAAGATTTGAAACAAAAAGGACGGCATTCAACCGTCCCATAATTGTTGTTTGTTTCATCTAGCGAGTGTAAAGCATTGCGCCGCTACATTGTCCCTTATTCCTCGAAATACACTCTCTTTATTCTGTGCGGAATGCTTGTAAGAATTTCGTAAGGTATTGTGCCGAGGACTTTTGCCATGTCGCAGATGGGGTTGTCCTTGCCGAAAATCACTACTTCGTCGCGCTCTTCGGCATCGATGCCTGTGATGTCAATCATGCACATGTCCATGCAAACATTGCCGATGATTGGAGCTTTTTTGCCATTGACCATAAAATACCAGTTGCCGTTGCCTAGATGACGGTCAATTCCGTCGGCATAACCGACTGGGATAGTGGCGATTAGTGCATCGTGGTCGAGTTTGCCCTTGCGGTTGTAGCTTACGGTTTCGCCAGCAGGAACGCGGTGAATCTGCGAAATTATTGATTTGAAGGTTGTTACAGGTGTAAGTGCATCGGTAATCTGAGGCATAAGTCCGTGCAGACCAATGCCAAGTCGTACCATCTCAAAGTCGTATTGCGGGAAGCGGATGATACCAGCGCTGTTGAGGATGTGACGCATTGGGCGTGAACCTGTTAGTTCGCAGATGCGGTCGTACATCTTGCCGAAACGACTTACTTGCTCTTCGGTAAAATAGTCGAGTGCCGGGTCGTCGCTGCCGACAAGGTGCGAGAATACCGATGTTATCTTTATGCAGTCGGTGCTGACGGCTTCGGCGCAGAAGTCGTCGAGGTCGTCGTAGTTGAGACCAAGACGGTGCATTCCCGTGTCGAGCTTTATGTGGATGGGGAAATGCTGGGTGTTGGTACGCTTCAGTTCCTTTATGAACTTGCGGAGCAGCGACAGCGAATAAATCTCTGGTTCAAGTCCGTATTCTATCATGTTCTGCAGCGAATTGATGTTCGGATTCATAACAATGATAGGTGTCTTGATGCCTGAGTTCCGCAGTTCTACGCCTTCGTCGGCTATGGCAACTGCCAGATAATCAACCTTGTTGCGTTGCAGGAAGTTGGCGATTTCAAGCGACCCGATTCCGTAAGCAAAAGCCTTTACCATTACGGTGAGCTTGGTTCCCGGTGCGAGTTTCGACTGGAAGAACTGCAGGTTCTGTTTCATCAGACTCAGGTCGGTTTCGATGACGCTTTCGTGTGTCTGGTTCTGGAGTTTCTTCGAGACTTTTTCGAACTGGAACACACG
>CACWOG010000240.1 GCA_902762455.1 uncultured Bacteroidia bacterium
GTCTCCTCTACCCGATTCCTTGCAATGGACTACATGACCAAGCCAATGACGAATTCCGTTCTATACGGCGGTGTTTACTACGACAGCGACACAACCACAATGAAGCAGGAAAGCGAGAGATACTCAACACGCAGTGCAACCTATAGTTCGTTTGCCGAATTCAACAAAGGCGAAGACCGTGGAAGCCTCAACTACCTTCTGGGAACTAAAACCGAAGTGGAGGACATTGTGGGCAAATTGAAAGCCAACAACATTTCTACTACACTTTACGAAGGTTCGCAAGCCAGCGAAGAATCTTTTAAGGCACTGTCGGGCAGTAAAATTTCTGCATTGCACATTGCCACTCACGGCTTCTTCTTGCCATCTGACGAAATATTGTCTGGCGACCAGTCGCTAATTCAGTCGGGACTTTTGCTGTCTGGAGCAAACTATGCATGGCAGAACCTACCAATTCCCGATGGCGTTGAGGACGGAATCCTAACTGCCAAGGAAATAAGCTTCATGGATTTGCGCAATACAGACTTGGTTGTACTATCCGCCTGCCAGACGGCACTTGGAGAAATCACTGGCGAAGGCGTGTTCGGTTTGCAGCGTGGATTCAAGAAGGCTGGCGCGCGAACCATCATCATGAGTCTCTGGCCAGTGGACGACAATGCCACTCTATTGATGATGACCGAATTCTACACAAATCTTACTAATGGAATGTCGAAGCGTGAGGCTTTCCGTAATGCGCAAAACAAGGTAAAGACAACCGATGGCTTCGAGAATCCAAGATACTGGGCAGCATTTATAATGCTGGATGGGAACGAGAATTGATTTACGATTAGAAATTTATGATGATTAAAGGACAAACAATATTATTCACTTGTAGAGATGTTGCGCGCAACATCTCTACAATTACGGACGATACATGCATCGTCCCGAAACCATAAAACACCATGAAAAAATTAGCAATTATAATTATTCTCGCACTTATTGGAAAAGTTGTATTGTCGCAGACTGCAGTGGACTTTCCTTATGCATCAATGATAGAAAAAGGAGATTTTGCAGAAGCGGAAAAGAAAATAATGGAAATCTATTCCAAGGATTCTACCGATGCACTAAACTGCTACGCTATGTATAGCCTTTATGCAAACGAGAAAAATCCCAATTATAATCTTGATATAGCACATAGATTTATCCTGCGTTGTGCCGACATGTATAAGTCTTTGGTCGAAAAGGGTAAAGCTAAATGCGAAAAGAAGAATTTGAATAACAATATGTTGCAAAATGCTATTGCTGCTTTAGAATTTCGTATGGCACGGAATGCAAATACCGTAGAAGCTTATCAGCAGTTCATCGACAATCATCCGGCAAGCAGGGAAACATTAGAAGCCAAGCAGTTGCGAAACGCCTTGGCTTATAAGTTGGCAGAAGCAGAGAATACCATATCGGCATACGAAGAATTTATAAGAAACTACCCTTCGGGCAAAGAATCGGATATGGCGCAGGGCAAGATATACACTATGGCATACGACGAAGCGAAAAGAGCAAACACGGAAGACGCATACAGGAATTATGTGCAGAAATATCCGAACAGTCCATTTGCCCAGGAAGCTGAAGAACGGGCAAATGTTATACAGTTCAACAGCGAGACAAAGACGGGCGACTGGGTAAGCTACAAGAAATACATAAGCAGGCATCCCGAAAACAAACAGTTGGTAGAGGTGGCAAAAAACGAAATTTACGAAATAGCTACAAAAAACCGCGACATTGAGGCATTGGATTATTGCACATTAAGACTATCGGGAGAACGGTTGGATTCTGTAATAAATTTGCTGCACGACATTTATATTGAACGCAGAGAATTGGAGATGTTCAACACCAAGTACGGCAGCATTATTTCACAGGATATGTGGGTGTCTAATAAGAATCAGATTCAATACGACAAAGAAACAAAGGCTAGCGACTATGCAAGCTATAAGAATTACATAAACAAGCATAAATCAAACACAAAACTGGTCAATGTAGCAAAAAGTGAGATTTTTAAAATAGCAAGGCGAACACGCGACCTTGGAATGTTGGATTACTGCGCCCAAAACACATCTGGAGACTTGCGCGACTCTGTCGTTTATTTGCTGCACGACATTTATATCGACTGCGATACGTTGGGTGGATTTTACCGCAAATATGGCAAGATTGTTCCGCCAGAACTGAAAGAATACGACAACATGTTTAAACTCGCCATGAACCGGATCGATACCGCCAACAATGAGAATAACACAGCTCTCATCAGAGACCTTGCTCCGCATCGTATTGCATACAGGTTGCTCGTTAAAAGCATTAGAGGGTACATCGAGGACAAGAAATGGAACGAAGCCTTGCAAGTGGTGAAACAATACGAGGATGCCTTTGCAGGAAACACCGACTATAAGCAGCTAATGAAAATACTTGAAGCTCCTGTTGATAAGGATGTAAAGGTTGTAAGTATCGGCAACTCGATAAATTCCGCAACAGGGCAAGAGTTTGCGCCTTTTATTTCCGCAGACGACAAGTCGTTGTATTTCACCGGAAGATACCGCAAAGATAGTCTCGGTGGAGAAGATATATATGTTTCGAGAAAAGACGCAAAGGGACGATGGGGTAAGGCACATATTATATCAGAAATAAACACGGAAAGAGGAAATGAGTCGCTGGAGGCAATTTCTGCCGATGGAACCACAATGCTGCTGTTTAAGAACGGCTTCATATATTCATCGGAAAAGACAGCCGATGGTTGGTCGATGCCAGTAAAACTGTCCGACAATATCAACATCAGCACATGGCAGGCGGATGTAATGATAACCAGTGACGGGCAAGCAATGCTGTTTGCCGCAGTAAGCAAAATCAAGTCGGAAGTTGTGGCATCAACAAATATATTTGTATCGGTGCTTGACTCAAAAGGGAACTGGGGCAAACCGATTGACCTTGGACCAGTGATAAATACACCAGGAACCGACAGGGCTCCTTTCCTGCATCCCGATATGAAGACATTGTATTTTTCATCCGACAGGCATTCCACATTAGGACGTGGAGATGTATTTGTATCCACCCGTCTTTCGGATGATTGCTGGGATTGCTGGAGCGAACCAGTCAATATGGGCAAGGAGATAAACACTATAAAGAATGACCTCTGGTACAAAATATCTACTGATGGGAAAAAAGCATACTTTTCTAATAATGATGAAATTTTCACTATGAATATTCCCAATCGGATGAAGCCAAATATGGTTGCGACCATATCGGGCAAACTTACCGACAAGGATAACAAGCCGGTAAACAGCGAAATAAGGTGGGAAGACCTGCAGTCGGGCGAAACTGTCGGTCGTTCCAAAACCGACCCGACTAATGGTCAATTTTTTATAGTCCTGCCGCTTGGAAAAATATACGGATATTATGTTGACAATGATTCTTATTTCCCAATCTCAAACAGCATAGACCTGCGCAAAGAAGATACGATTGTGAAAGTTGAAAATGACATATCATTAGTTTCATACGAGCAAATGATTGAGGAGGGCATGGCTGTACCTATTAATAATTTGTTTTTCAATACAGGAAAGAGCGACTTGTTGCCATATTCAATTCCCGAACTGAGACGAGTT
>CACWOG010000241.1 GCA_902762455.1 uncultured Bacteroidia bacterium
GTTGGGAAAAAGTTCGACGGTAAAGGTCTTGGTGTCGGGGCTGATGTCGGCTCCTGTGAAAGAATAACCGCCCTTGCACGAAGCAAATGCGATGCACGATGCGATTATTAATATAATATGTATTCTTCTAATTTTCAACTTTCGGCTTTCAATTTTGAAAATTCAACTTTATTTCGCTATTCCGTATTCTTTTATTTTTCTATATAGAGTTCTTTCCGAAATTCCAAGTTCTTCGGCAGCAAGTTTCCTTTTATTGTTATTTTTTGCCAAAGCCTTTAGAATCAGGTCTTTTTCTTGGTCGGCAAGCGACAGAACCTCTTCGACGATTTCATCGCCAGACGATTGGCTTTGCTGGTGATACTGTACAGGATCGCTGTACATTGGCGTGACTTGCGTATTTATTTTCAGAGTGTCAGACAAGTCGGTAATTATGCGGTTGTCGTTATTGTTGAGCGAATACCTGATGTTCGGGTTCTGGTCGATAATGTCGTTGAGGAGGATTTTCATCTCATCCATTTCCTTTTTCAAGTCGAACAATACCTTGTATAGAATTTCGCGTTCGGTAGAGAAGTTGTTTGCCTGACCTCCATTATTAATTATTGTCGGCAGTGATGTAGAATGTATATCTATAAGGTATCGCTTCAAGGTGTCGGCGGATATTGTTCGTTCCTTTTCGATTATTGAAATCTGGTCGGCGACGTGTTTTAGTTCGCGTACGTTTCCTGGCCATCTGTAGTTTTCGAGTAGTGAGGTGGCTTCGGGAGAAAGCGATATGGCGGGCATATTGTACTTGTCGGCGAAGTCGCGTGCGAATTTTCTGAAAAGCAGGTGGATGTCTTCCTTGCGTTCGCGCAGTGGTGGTATTATTATAGGTACGGTGTTGAGGCGGTAGAAGAGGTCTTCGCGGAACTTGCCGTCGTTGATGCGTTCCTGCAGGTTCACGTTAGTGGCAGCAATGATTCTGACATCAGTCTTTTCAACTTTCGATGAGCCGACCTTCATAAATTCGCCCGATTCGAGAACACGTAGCAGACGGGCTTGCGTTGGCATAGGCAGTTCGGCAACCTCGTCGAGGAAGATTGTTCCGCCGTTTGCTTCCTCGAAATAGCCTTTGCGTTCGGTGATTGCATTTGTGAAAGCTCCCTTGACGTGACCAAAAAGTTCGGAATCGATTGTGCCTTCGGGGATAGCGCCGCAGTTTACTGCGATGTAGCTTTTCCCGGCACGACGGCTATACCTATGTATTATTTGTGGAATCTTTTCCTTTCCTGCGCCGCTTTCGCCAAGCACCAGCACCGACAAATCGGTAACTGCAACCTGAACGGCTACGTTTATTGCACGGTTAAGTCCAGCTGAATTTCCTATTATTCCGCTGTTGGTCTTTATCTTCTGAATATCATCTAAACTCAGTTCCATTTCGTTCTGAAAATAAGTTTACAAAGGTAAGACATTTTTATGGAATATTGTCATTTTGTCAGTTTTTTTTGCCCGTGTCAGTTTTTTGTGATAATCCATTTTAAATGATTACCTTTGCGCCTTGATGAATAAGTTTATAGAATACTTGTCCGATTTCTGGTTCCTGCTGTTTCCTAAGAACTGCGAAGCCTGTGGGCGTGCCTTGTCGCGAGGCGAGGATGTGTTGTGCTTCGACTGTCTGTACGAATTGCCACGCACAAACTTCTGCAAGGAACTTGACAATCCTGTAATGCAACTGTTTGAAGGTCGTATAAAGTTGGAACGTGCTACTGCTTTGTTTTCCTTTCAGAAAGGCAGTCGTTTCCGAAAATTGCTACATTCGCTAAAGTATCATCATAAGCCTGAAATTGGTGTGCTGCTTGGCAAGGAACTTGGTGCCGAGATGCTTTCGTCGGGAAATTTTTCCGACATCGACTATATAATTCCAGTGCCTTTGCATCCAAACCGCGAGAAGAAGCGTGGCTACAACCAGAGCGAACGGATAGCGTCGGGAATTTCGGCTGTAACTAAGATACCGGTGCTTACGGGTGTGCTTGTCAGGAATACCGATACAAAGACGCAGACCAAGATGAACAAGGAGGAACGCTGGCAGAACGTGTCGGGAAAATTCGTGCTGGCAGATAGTGAGATTCTAAAGGGAAAGCACGTGCTTCTTGTTGATGATGTGGTGACAACCGGAGCGACTACCGAATCGTGCGGGACGGTCTTGTTGTCGGTCGAAGGCTTGCGCTTGAGCATTGCGGTGCTGGCAAGGGCATAAAAAAACGGCTCGCAAATGCAAGCCGCCATTATCATGAAAAACAATTAGTCTCTTCTGAGGTACGACAATAGTCTCAGTATTTCGATGTAGAGCCATACCAATGTGACCATTAGACCGAATCCGGCATACCATTCCATATATTTGGGAGCACCTGAATTGGCTCCGCTTTCTATTGTGCTGAAGTCGAGAATTAGGTTAAGTGCTGCGACAACGACAATAACTATGCTGATTCCTATTCCGATTAGCGGGTTGGCGAAAAGAAATTCGTTAAATGCAGGAGTGAACAGTCCGACAATGAAGCTTACAAGGTAGAAAATGCCGATTGCGGCTGTTGCGATGAATACGCCTTTCATAAATTTCCCAGAAGCCTTGAGTATGCCTGTCTTGTACATGAAAAGCATAAGCCCGAAGACGAGCAATGTCAGTGCTACTGCCTGAAATACGATTCCGCTGTATGCGGCTTCGAACATCGATGATATTGAGCCGAGGACAGCGCCCTCGAATGCTGCGTAAATCGGTGCGGTAATGGGAGCGGCTTTCTTCGCAAAGCTTGTTATGAGTGCAAATATTAATCCGCCTATTGTTCCGCCAATAAGAAATATTTGTGGGGCAATTTGTCCCGACCAAGTCATTTTCCACGAAATTATGCCAGTGATAAGCAGTATTGCAAAAAGTATTATGGTCTTGTTGATTGCACCTTTCAAAGTCATTACCTTGCCGTCGGTTGCGACGTTTGTGCCCAAAGCTGAGCCCGCAGACAAGTTGTTGCTTGCTTCGCTTGTGAAGGCGTTTTTGCCCAATGTTGGGTTCGATGTCCTTGTGATGTTCATTTTCGTGTTTTTTTTGTTTTGTGCAAAGGTAATAACTTTATGTAAAGCAAGCGAAATTTTAAGAAATTTTTATGTGTTATCATCGTTTGTATTGCCTATTTGCCATCTTTTCTCCTTTTAGTAAAAATTTTCATAAAAACTTATTGATTATAAAAAGTTTTTTATTATTTTTGTAGGGTAACTTTTTCGATTTATGGGATACATTAGTTTTGATAAGAACCAGCTGGTAAACCTTGAGTATTCGCTCAAGCGTGAACTTATCCGCACAAGCCGGAGCGGAGCATACGCAAGTTCCACCATAATAAATTGTAACACAAGGAAGTATCATGGTCTGTTCATCTGCCCGATGGAGGACATTGATGGCGACAACCATGTGCTTATCTCATCGCTCGACCTGTCGGTTGTGCAGCACGATGAGGTGTTCCACCTTGGCGTTCACAAGTATCCTGATGGCGTTTATTTCCCCAAGGGACACAAGTATCTGCGCGATTTCCAGATAGAAACAATTCCGTATTTCATATATCGTGTTGGCGGTGTGCTGCTCAAGATGGAA
>CACWOG010000242.1 GCA_902762455.1 uncultured Bacteroidia bacterium
TATGATGGCTCGCGGAGGCATCACAATTGACGACGGTGCAATGATTGCCGCCAATGCACAGCTAATTTCCAACAACCACGACCTCCACGACCGTATGATACTGACTTGCAAGCCAGTACACATCTGCGAAAACGCTTGGATTGGCGCAGGAGCCACCATCTTGCCGGGTGTTACAGTTGGCAAAAACGCCGTGGTAGCCGCAGGTGCCGTGGTTACAAAGGATGTTGCCGAAAATACCATCGTAGGCGGAAATCCAGCAAAATTCATCAAGAACATAGGAGAATAAATTATGAAAACCTTGAATGTAATGCTATTATTATTGGTACTCGCTACCAGCTGCAACGCACAGAACAAACAAGAAGTTAAACCACAATATCATAACAATATGAGCAAATCAATCGTCATTTTCTTCTCACATGCTGGCGACAACTACAGCGTGGGAAACATCGAGGTTGGCAATACAAAAATTGTAGCCGACTACATATCGGAAATCGCTGGTGCTGAGCAATTTGAAATAGTCACTCACAAATACGACGGCATGGCCTACACGCCACTTATCGAACTAGCCAAGAAAGAGGCTGCCAACGGCGAATTGCCGCCATACGAAGGCACCGCACCCGACCTTTCGCAGTACGACACCGTATTTATCGGTGGTCCCGTGTGGTGGGGTACCTATCCGCAGGTGATGTTCACACTTTTCCGCGATATAAATCTTGACGGCAAAACCGTCATCCCATTCACAACCCACGAAGGCAGCGGCTTGGCATCTTGTGTCGATGATGTGAAAAAAGCTTTTCCAAAGGCAAGTGTACAAAAAGGCTTCAGCATCTACGGACACGAAGTGCGCACAGGCAAGGCAAAAGTTGAGAAATGGTTAAAAAGTCTTGGCTATTAACAATTTAAATTCAAATTTTATGCAATACATAACATTAAACAACGGCGTAAAAATGCCGCAGCTGGGCTACGGAGTGTATCAGGTGACACCAAGCGAGGCAGAACGCTGCGTGAGCGATGCGCTTAGCGTAGGTTACAGAATGATAGATACAGCACAAGCTTACCAAAACGAAGAAGGTGTAGGCAATGCGGTGAAAAAGAGCGGCATATCTCGCGATGAAATATTCATCGTCTCCAAAATATGGATTTCGAATTACGGCTACGAAAGAGCAAAAGCATCAATCGAGGAGAGCCTGCGCAAACTGCAAACCGAATACATCGACCTTATGTTGCTGCACCAGCCATTCTGCGACCGCTACGGAGCATACCGTGCATTGGAGGATGCTTACCACAAAGGCAAACTACGAGCAATAGGTGTAAGCAATTTCTACCCCGACCATTTCATAGACCTTGCATCGAATGTGGAGGTAAAACCTATGGTAAATCAAGTCGAAACTCATGTTTTCAACCAGCAGCATCTACCGCAGAAATATATGGAGGAGTTCGGATGCCAGATTATGTCGTGGGGTCCATTGGCAGAAGGTCGTAACAATTTCTTCACCAACGAATTACTTTCCAAAATTGGCAAAACTCACGGTAAAAGTGTTGCCCAGGTTGCACTTCGTTTCTTATTGCAACGCAATGTAATTATCATTCCGAAATCGACACACAAGGAGCGCATGGCCGAGAACTTCAATATTTTCGACTTCGAACTTTCGGCTGACGAGATGGCTCGCATCGAAACACTCGACACAAAACAGAGCCTCTTCTTCGACCACCACGACGGCGAAGTGACCAAAATGTTTATGGGATGGAGAGGTTTAATCTAAATTTATAAAATATGAAGAAAACGATATTAGTAATTTGCTCGGCGGTTCTTATGGCTGCTTGCAACAATACGAGCAACAATACTGAAAAAGACATGAACACATTGACATTCAACGAAAAGCAGGCATCGTGCATAAGTGCAATTGCTTGTTACGAAGCGCAAGGAAATCTCGGAAAACTTGCAGAATCCATCAACAACGGCCTCGGCAATGGCTTGACAGTCAGCCAAATCAAAGAAGCCCTCTCGCAACTTTATGCCTACACGGGTTTTCCTCGCTCGCTCAATGCCTTGGGAACTTTGCAAAAGGTTGTTGCCGACCGCGATGTCAAAGGTCTGAAGACCGAATTGGGAGAAGATGCTTCGCCATTTCCATCAAACTACGACGCGCTTAAGCAAGGAACCGATGTGCAGACAAAACTCAGCGGACAACCTTTCAACTACGACTTCTGCCCTGCCGAAGACTATTACCTGAAAGCGCACCTATTCGGCGACATTTTTGCCCGCAACAACCTCACCCACGCCGACCGCGAACTAATCACCGTAAGTGCTTTGAGCGGTCTGGAGAATGTAATGCCGCAGTTGCAGGCACATGTGCGTGGTGCTTTGAATATGGGTGTAACAGAAGAGCAGTTGCGCAACATCCCGAATTCGTTGAGGGAAAATGGACTTTCCATCGAAGCTTCGCGATGTGAGGCCGCCATTGCTATGGCTGTTGACGGCAAGACGGATGTTGTTTGTGCACAGTCGCCATGGCCCATCGGAGAACCCAATACGGCTTACGCACAATATTTCATAGGCAACAGCTACCTTGCACCTATGGATGGTGGAATGGTTAATGTCAGCTTTGAACCTGGATGCCGCAACAACTGGCACATTCACCACAACCAAGTTCAGGTGCTGGTATGCGTGAGCGGTCGCGGATGGTACTAGGAATGGGGAAAGCCAGCCGTCGAGCTGAAACCCGGCGTGGTAATTGAAATTCCCGAAGGCGTAAAGCATTGGCACGGTGCTTCCAAGGACAGTTGGATGCAACACCTTACATATCATAAGGATGTTAAGGAAAATGCCAGCAATGAGTGGTTGGAACCTGTCACCGATGAGCAATATGAGCAGTTATAATCATTAACTAATATTGTCAATTGCCATTTTGATGTTTTTTCGTATTTTTGAACCCTAAACATAAACATATAGCTCAATGAAGAAAATAGTATTACTCGCATTTGCTACCATTTTAATGATGGTAAGCTGCACTAACCGACAGAAAACACCGCAGTTTAAGGAAAATCCCGATATGGAATACCGCACATTGGGAAGCACAGGACTGCGCGTTGGCGTGATTGGACTTGGATGCGGTGGTTTCGATGAAATTGACTCTACCGCTTCGCGCGAACTCGTCACATACGCGCTTGACCACGGCATGAACTACATGGACCTTTACGACGCCAATCCAAAGGTGCGTAGCAACATAGGCTACGGACTTGGCGACCGCCGTGCAGAAATGATTATACAAGGTCACATTGGTTGCTGGTGGAACGGCGACAGCTACGAGCGCACCCGCGATGTGGAAAAATGCAAAATCGGTTTCGAAGACCTGTTGGAACGACTGCACACCGATTACATTGATGTCGGCATGATTCATATCGTTGACAAGATGGAAGAATGGCAGGAAATACAGGGAAGCCCCTATCTGCAATATGTGCAGGACCTGAAGGCTCAGGGAAAAATCAAGCACATAGGTCTAAGCAGCCACAATGCCGAAGTTGCACTTGCCATCGCAAAGAGCGGACTGGTAGAGGTTATCATGTTCAGTCTCAACCCTGCATTCGACCGTGTACAGTCGGACAAGAATCCTTGGACCTTCGGCGGAGGAGACCGTCTGCTCGATGCCGAGAAATCGCCACTGAAGATTGCGCTTACCCGCGACCAGTGTTTTGCGTATGTGATGGCAAAACCTTGCGTAAAGGTTGCCCTTTGCAGCATCGACAGCGCCAGCAAGGTTGACGAATACCTGCACTACCTTAAGGCTACCGACGAGGAAAAGGATTACAATTCGGCACTCAGCAAGCAAACAGCGCAAAACGATATGGACAAAGGTGCATGCACCTATTGCAACCATTGTATGCCCTGCAGTGCCGGCATTCCGATTGCAAAGGTAAACGAACTGCTCGACAAGGCCGAAAAAGAAGGACTTACAGCCGAATTGAAGGCAAAATACGATTCCCTGCCACACCATGCAGGCGAATGCACGCATTGCGGTGCTTGCCTAAGCCGTTGTCCGTTCGGAGTTGACATACCAACGCAGATGGACAGAGCAAAGGAAGTGTTCGGAAAATGAAAGTTATGGTCAACATATTAGCTTTTGCCATGCTGTTTTTCGCTTCGTGTACGAAAGAAGAACCCGATATGACGACGCCAGCATCTGTAAAGACACTGCAACTTTCGATTGGCAACAAGATTTTCACTGCCACACTCGAAGACAACAATAGTGCAGAAAGTTTTTACGCACTATTGCCGACTACTTTGGAAATGAACGAGTTGAACGGAAACGAAAAATACAATTACCTCGAAACCACCCTGCCCGTCAACAGCATCCGTCCAGGAACCATCAACGCTGGCGACATTATGCTTTACGGGGACAACTGCATAGTGGTGTTCTACGAAACTTTCAAGTCATCGTACAGCTATTCGCCAATCGGACATATAAATGATATCCAACAACTTAAAGAAGCACTTGGCACAGGAAACATAACAATAAAATTCAGCAAGCAATGAACGACAACCCTACAGGAAAAGACTATGTCGGCAGCGACGACCTCTATGCCGATGTGCAACGGACAATGAAACTGTGTGCCGAAATGAATACCGGCTATCACAACGAAGCGGAAGTCAGAGACTACTTGCGACAGATAATCGGCAGCAACATCGACGATACCGTGCGTGTGTTTCCTCCGTTTAACATCAATTATGGACTTACAACACGCTTTGGCCGCGACTGTTTTGTAAACTTTGGCTGCACATTCCTTGCTCTCGGAGGCATAACAATCGAAGACGGCGCATTTATCGGACCGCATTGCGTACTTGCTACCGAATATCATCCCGAAGACCCTGCCACGCGTCATTCGTTGCTCACAAAGCCCATAGTCGTCGGGCGCAATGTCTGGCTTGGTGCCGATGTGAAGGTTCTTGCCGGCGTTACTATCGGCGAAAATGCCATAGTTGCTGCGGGAAGCGTTGTTACCAAGGATGTACCAGCCAATATGGTAGTTGCTGGAAGTCCAGCCAGAATAATTAGAGAAATAAAAGAAAACAAATAACAAATACAACTATTTGATTATGAAGCAAATTACATTAATAATCGCAATATGCTGCCTGCTGTCGGGCGCATACGCACAAAACAAACAAGCAAAGGAGAATACCGAAATGAAAAAGACATTAGTAGTTTATTTTTCGGCTACAGGCACTACCAAGGCCGCAGCCCAGAGGTTGGCAAAGGAAAAGAATGCCGACCTGTTCGAAATCGTACCAGAGAAGCCCTACACTGCAGCCGACCTCGACTGGCGTGACAAGCAGTCGCGTTCAACGCTGGAAATGAAGGACAAGAGTTCGCGTCCGGCAATCAAGAACACCTGCCCCAACATTGCCGACTACGACACCATTTGGATTGGTTTCCCAGTATGGTGGTACACTGCACCGACAATCATCAACACATTCATCGAGGCTCACGACCTTAGCGGCAAGGTGCTGAATGTGTTTGCAACCAGCGGTGGTAGCGGAGTCGAAGGTTCTGCAAAAGACTTGAAAAAGGCCTATCCACAATACACTTGGGGCGAAAGCAGACTTATGAATTAATCCTGTAAATAAGCGACAATGAAGAAATTAGCATTATTTGCGACGATAGTCATATTGACAACTGCCTGCAACGAAAAAACGCAACCAACAGAAACAAAAGAGGAAATGAAACAGGAATTACAACTCACGCAGGAGTGGGACAAGGTTTTTCCACTCAGCGACAAAGTTAACCACAGCAAGGTTACATTTGAAACACAGTACGGACTGACATTAGCCGCCGACCTTTAT
>CACWOG010000243.1 GCA_902762455.1 uncultured Bacteroidia bacterium
TATCGGTTGCCATGTAGATAGCACCGAGCAGGGCACCACCGGCGAGTATATGGAACAGCGGGTCGGCGTACTTGGTCGGGTCAACGCCCCAGAGGATTGCCGAGAAAGCAGCCATAGTTCCGAGAACTGCAACTGGAATATGCCAGGTTATAACCTTGCGGATAAGCAGGAAGATACCGCCAAGGAGCAGTGCTATTGCCGACATTTCGCCGAGCGAACCGCCCATGTTGCCGATAAACATATCCATATAGTTGTAATCAACCATCTGACCTTCGTTGAGAAGTCCCAGTGGAGTTGGACCTGTTACTGCATCGAGAGCCTTGATGTCCCAAATTGGTTCCGGAGTTGGCCAGGTGGTCATCTGCGACGGGAACGAAATGAGCAGGAATACACGACCTACGATTGCAGGGTTGAACGGGTTGTTGCCAAGTCCGCCGAAAGTCATCTTTGCGATGCCTATTGCGACGATTGCACCTATAACAATAATCCACCAGTCGAGGTTTGCCGGAACGTTGAATGCCAGAAGCATACCTGTAACGATTGCAGAACCGTCGAAAATAGTGGTCTTTCCCTTCAATAAGAACTTCTGAATCAGCCATTCAACAGCCATACAAGCAACTATCGAGATTAATGTAACCCTGATAGCGTTGAGTCCGAAGAAGTAAACCGATACGCAGAAGGCCGGTAACAGCGCAATTACCACGCTGTACATTATCTTTTTCACCGACTCGTTGCTGTGAACGTGCGGTGACATTGCGATTGCTAATCTATTTTCTGCCATAGCTGTTACTATTTTTTAGACCTTAAAATTTTTGTTACTGTCGCTTTACCGTAGCGGATGTAGTCGGTAATAGGAATTCCTGCAGGGCAGGTGAAGCTGCACGAACCGCATTCGATGCAGTCGAGCACTCTTTCTTCCTTCAAAGCGTCGAAGTCGCGAATCTTGGCGAGGTTCTTGAGCAAGTAAGGTTCAAGACCCATACAGCAAGCGCTTACGCACTTTCCGCAGCGGATGCAAGCATTTTCTTCCATACGGACGCTTTCACTCTGCTTGAACATCAGCACGCCTGAGGTACCCTTTGTTACAGGTACTTCGAGCGACTTCACAGCCTTACCCATCATAGGTCCGCCGTTTACTACCTTGCCGGTGTCTTCGGGCAAACCGCCAACTGCTGCAATGAGGTGGCTCAAAGGAGTACCAACCCTTGCAAGTATGTTCTTCGGCGACTTAACCGACTTTCCTGTTACAGTTACAACGCGCTCGAACAGAGGCTTGTTCTTCTGTACTGCTTCGTAGATTGCGAAGGTAGAACCGACATTCTGTACTACACAACCAACATCGATAGGCAATGCTGGAGGAGCAGGGATTTCGCGGTTTACGGTAGCCTTGATAAGCTGCTTTTCACCACCTTGCGGATATTTAACCTTCAAAGGCATAACAGTGATTCCGTACTTCTTAGCAGCCTCGGTCATCTTGGCTATTGCATCGGGCTTGTTGTTCTCGATACCGATGATGATTTTTTCGGCACCGGTAGCCTTCTGTATAATCTTGCAGCCAACCATTATTTCCTCGGTATGCTCGAGCATAAGACGGTGGTCGGCAGTAAGGTAAGGTTCGCATTCAACACCATTTATGATAAGGTGCTCGCATTTCTTGCCTTGCGGAACCGACAACTTAAC
Source organism: uncultured Bacteroidia bacterium (assembly GCA_902762455.1). Lineage (GTDB taxonomy): Bacteria > Bacteroidota > Bacteroidia > Bacteroidales > ML635J-15 > Bact-19. The sequence continues at coordinate 1,681 of CACWOG010000243.1, forward strand.
ATGAGCCGGGAAAGTTGCACCGCCAGTACCAACAATACCGCATTCGGCAATCTTGGCGCGGATTTCTTCGGCGCTCATTGTGATTTCGGTCTTCAGGTCGGGAGTGCGGTCGATGGTTTCGAGCCATTCGTCGCCTTCGACATTGATGAAGATACAGGTATTCTTGTAGCCCGAAGTGTCGATTGTCTTCTCAATCTTAGCAACAGTACCCGATACCGACGAGTGAATGTTTGCCGATACGAATCCGGTGCTCTTAGCGATGAGCTGTCCGACCTTTACGGTGTCGCCCTTGGCAACAACCGGTTCGGCAGGAGCACCGATGTGCTGTGCGATAGGAATCATTACCTGCTTGGGCAGTTCTATTCTTTCGATGGGATTTCCTTTTGAAATCTTATTTTCTTGTGGATGAACACCACCTTTTGGAAAAGTTCTTAACACGATGAGTCCTCCTGAGTTTAGTTGTTATTTACATTGTTTTCTACCACTGTGGCTTCAGCTGGTGCAGGAGCGGGCTGAACTTCGGGCTTTGGTGCTGGCGGAGTTGCCGGCTTAGGCGGGAAGTTTACAGCGTTGATTGCGCCTGTCGGGCATTCGGCAACACACTTGCGGCACGACTTGCACTTTGTGAAGTCGATATATGCGACATTGTTCTCGACGGTGATAGCCTCGAACGGGCAAACCTTTGCGCACTTGCCGCAACCGATACAAGCAGCCTTGCAAGCCTTCATAGCCTCGGCACCCTTGTCCTTGTTGATGCAGCCTACATAAACACGACGGTCGTTCTTGCCACGAGGTCTTACCTCGATAACACCGCGCGGACACATCTTGGCGCAACCGCCGCAACCGCCGCACTTGTCGTAGTCGATTTCGGGAAGACCAGTTTCCTTGTTAATCGTTATTGCGCCGAAATGGCATCCTGCAACGCAGTCGCCATAGCCAAGGCAACCGTACTGGCATCCGGTGTCGCCGCTCGATGTAGCGTGAGCGATAGCGCAGGTCTTGGCTCCGTCGTAGGTCGAAGTCTGCGGGCGCTTGTCGTGCGAGCCACAGCATCTAACGACTGCAACCATAGGTTCCTTTTCCTCGGCTACAAGTCCCATAACGGCAGCAACCTTGCTCATGGCAGCATTACCGCCTGCAGGGCAGTACTTGCCATCGAGATTACCGCTCTTAACAACGGCTTCCGACAATCCACGGCAACCCGGGAATCCACATCCGCCGCAATTTGCACCCGGCAGACAAGCCTCAACCTCGTCGATGCGCGGGTCCTCTTCTACCTTGAATTTCTTGGCGACAAAGAACAGTATTATCGCTAACACTATTCCTAGCGCACACAAAGGTATCACAGTCCAAATTACAATCTCCATAAATTCACTGATTTAAATTATTAATTTTTGTTTCTGATTTCCTATGTTTTAAAGTTTCTGAGTTTCTAAGTTTCTGGGTTTCTATGTTTCTAATTGTTTCTATGTTTATGGTTGTTTGATGTTGTTTATTTGTTTGATGATTTATAGTTTTATTAGATTAAGTCCATATTTCTGGTATTTAGGAAATTTACTGTCACTGCTAATTAGTGGCATATTCTCTGTTATTGCTTGCGAAATGATGAGCCTGTCGCTCGGGTCGTTGTGGTCAGACACTACTGGCAATTTCGCCATAGTCTGCAAATGTTCTTTCGCCACATATTTCACAACCATATTAAGTTTGTTTTCAACGAAATCAAATATTTCAAAGTCGGCAGGCTTTTTGCCTTTCTGAAATTGTATTTTCCCGTTTTGGAATAAATGGGTAATCTCTTTTATACTTTCAGAACTTACATATATGAGGTTTTCGTAGTCGCACAATATATATTCAACATCATCGCTGACTTGTC
>CACWOG010000244.1 GCA_902762455.1 uncultured Bacteroidia bacterium
ACAAAAAAATGAAATAATATACCTCACTTATATATTTTTTAAACAAACACACTAAAAATATATACAAAAAAAACACCATATTTTCATTCAACAGACATTGCACGCAAGGATTCTAACGTTCGGTCGCGGCACGCCACGACACAACATCAAACGGTCACGGCACGCCACGACTCAACAGATTATCCATTGCCAACCTTCAGCTCGGCGGAGCCAACCTTTAGCTCAGCGAAGCTAATTGTCCATTATCAATTATCAAATTTTCGTTTCCTTCGTTTCGATACTTCGACAAGCTCAGTGCGCCGCAGTAGGCGAAGCTCAACGGGCGGCTGATTATCCATTGTCAACCTTCAGCTCAGCGAAGCTAATTATTAATTGTCCATTATTAATTGTTAATTGTCAATTATCCATTATTTTTGCCTCGTGAATACAGAAATTATTAGCACAGACGATGGTTCCTGCACCCTGAGGAACGAACACTTTGGCGAAACATACCATAGTATTAATGGAGCAGTTGCCGAATCGATGCACATATTTATAAATCTTGGGCTACGAAGTTTCTGCAACCACAATATCAGCATACTTGAAATTGGATACGGCACTGGACTAAACGCAATGCTATCATTCATTGAAAACCAATCGCTTGGCAACACAATTTTTTACCATGGCATTGAAAAATTCCCGATTGGCAAAGAAACATTCCTGCCATTCGTAAGCCACACACCAGATATTTTTTCAAAACTTGATGACGACACGGCAATAAAATTCTGCGAAGACTGGAACTCAGAAATAGAAATCTCCCCTACTTTCCATCTACTGAAGCAAAACATTGATTTTGAAAGCTTTGTTCCCAACAGAAAATACGACCTTATATACTTTGATGCATTCTCGCCAGAAACACAACCCGAAATGTGGACATTGGAGAACCTACGAAAAATTATTAACAACCTTGCCCCAGACGGTATTTTCGTCACCTATTGCTGCAAAGGCATCTTGAAGCAGAATCTACGTGCTTTAGATCTGATTGTCAAGCGAATGCCTGGACCAAAAGGCAAACGTCACGTCATACGCGCAACAAAAAACTTAGCACACTGAGCGCGTCGAAGTGTCGATTCAAAGAAAAGATACTAACATTTCCACATAATTTGTTTTACGAAACGATTTTATTAGTATTTTCGCGACTTGATTGTTTGTATATAACTTTAATTTTAAATATCATGAGAGAACTTAGACAAATTCTAATGCTCGCAGTGTTCGCATTGATGACCTTAGTTACATTCGGTCAGAAATACAACTCGCTGTGGGTTGATGGACGTATCTACTTCAAGGTAAGTAACAGCGTATCGCTTGACGTCCCGAACGAGAACGGCAGAATCATGCCGAAAGACTTGCCATTCCTTGGCGATTTAGTGGATGAATACCAAATTACAAATGTTGACATGCCATTCCTTTCGGCAAGCAGCAACTCCATCAGGCACACTTGGAGAATGGACTTTGGTGCAATCGACAAGATTGAAACGCTGATTAAGGACATGGAAAAAATCGGTGTTGTTGAGTATGCAGAACCAGCTCCTCTGTTCTTTATTTCTCAAACTGTTAATGATCCCTACTACAATAGGACATTGAACTACACACCATCGGGATTGGAATTCTTATATGGTTCTGCTTTTTCTGTTAATTCATCGTGGCACTTAGACCTGATAAATGCAGAAGATGCATGGGACGAAACAAACGGTAGCAGTGAAATTACAGTTGCTGTCCTTGACAATGCAATCTATGTTGACCACCCGGACCTCACCAATATGATTGACCGCGAAAACTCAACTGACCTTGGTGACGGCGACAACGACCCGAACCCACCAGTTGCAAACTACATCTGGTCGCACGGAACTCACTCCGCTGGTCTTATCGGTGCTGAAAAGGACAATGGAATAGGCGTCGCATCAATCGGTAGCGGTGTGAAAATCATGGCAGTTAAACTCGGAACCGATGCAAGCGACGGTCAGTCAATGGCTGCTGGTTTCGAAGGTATAATTTACGCTGCCGACCACGGTGCTGATGTTATCAACATGTCGTGGGGTAGCCCGCAGTTCTTCCAGACAATGCAGAACATTGTAAACTATGCATACAACAAGGGATGTATCTTGTTAGGTGCTGCTGGCAACAATGGTAACGGTGCCGAATCACAGATGAACGAAGATATCCCCGTAAACTATACTGGTTACCCGGCAGCCCTAGAACATGTAATCGCTGTCGGTTCATGCAACTCTGATGATAAAAAATCAGATTTTTCTTGCTACGGCACATGGCTCGACCTCCTTTCTCCTGGTGGATATGCCTACCAAGCAACAGGAATGATGCCTATAACTAGTTTCTCAGTTTTGAGCACAACATATAATACCGCTGGCACATTCGGTGATATGTTAAGTGGACAGTTAGGAGGCATAACAGGTGGCGAAATGGAATTCCCGACTGGTGGCGCTGGTTCATGCGGAATAGAAGGTCAATACGACATTATGCAGGGAACATCAATGGCTTGCCCGGTAGCATCTGGTCTTGCTGGTCTTGTTCTCTCGAAGAACCCGACCCTTACCCCAGAGGAACTCACTGCAGTAATGAAGAGCACCTGCGTAAATGTAGATGCCATTAACCCCGAGTTTGTTGACAGCATGGGCGCAGGCCGTATCGATGCATACGCAGCAGTTCACGCAGCAGGTTTGTTGAATATGGATTTGGTTGCCGACTTCGAAGCTAGCGAAGTTATCCTTGCAACTGGTGATGCAATTAACTTCACCGACAAGACCATCGGAAATCCAACATCGTGGCTTTGGGAATTTGAAGGAGGAACTCCTGCTTATTCAGAAGAACAGAACCCACAGAACATCGCATATAACGAAGAAGGTATCTATCAGGTAAGACTCACAGTTAGCGATGGCACAAACGAGGATACAGAAACCAAGACCTACTTCATTCTCGTTGGACAAAGCTCAACTCTCGGCGAAAGTGCTTGGGAAGAACAAAATACTCACTTTGCTGCACAGTACAGAGGTTCCTACAACATCGAAATTGTTGACCCACAAACTGTATGGTTCACAACACTTAACGGAACCGACGGTACCGTTGCACGCGACTTCGGCGTAACCACTGATGGCGGAACAACTTGGACTCCTAAGACTTTCAGCTACGATGCAGACTGGATGCCAGGTGACATCAGCCCAATCAACGGAACCACAGCTTGGTCAGCAAACTACAGTTCATCGGCAAGCGGCAAGGGCGCAATCTTCAAGACTACAGACGGTGGTGACACTTGGACTCGTCAGGGCGAAGAACTCTACCAGAACGATGCAAGCTTCCTTAACATTGTTCACTTCTTCAACGAAAACGAAGGTTATGCACAGGGCGACCCTGTAAACAACAACTTTGAAATCTTCAGAACTACCGATGGTGGTGAAACTTGGACTGCCGCTACGGCACCTGCAGCACAAACTGGGCAATCGGCGACATTGCTTGGTTCGGAACAAACAAAGGTAGAATCTACAAGACCACCGACAAGGGTGCAAATTGGACAGTTCTCAGCACTGGCACAACCAAAATGATTACAGAAATGTCGTGGGCTGACGAAATGAACGGTGCTGTCACTGTAGCAAACTTAGACCAGACCACAGGACAAACTTCTGCATGGCAGTTCCTCAAGACCACCGATGGTGG
>CACWOG010000245.1 GCA_902762455.1 uncultured Bacteroidia bacterium
AGACTGCTGTTGCGATAAACATTATGTTGCGCATCGATTTTGCTGCCGTTGCACCGATGTAGATGCCATCGAACAGGAAAGCGGCAAATCCGCAGAGAGGAATCAGCAGTGTCCAGCGGTTGAATTTCATTGCCTCGGCAATTACGTTGCCGTCGTTGGTAAGTATGCGGTAGATGTTTTCGCTCCAGAAGAAATATATTATTGAGAACAATGCCGTGAATATCAGTCCCCAATATACCAGATAACGTATTGACTTTGAAAGTGATTCGCGGTTGCGTGCGCCGATGTATTTTCCAACAAGCGATTCTCCGGCGTATGCAAAGCCGTCGAGGATGTAGGAAAATAGGGTAAAGAGTTGCATTATCAGTGTGTTGGCGGCGAGAATGCTGTCGCCCATATTGGCGGATATTGCAGGAATGAATGTGAAAACAGCGCAAAGACAGAGTGTTCGCAGGAAAATGTCGCCGTTGAGTTTGAAGAAGCGTTTCATTTCAGACTTGTGCAAGCTTCCGCGGATGTCTATGAGGTGTCGCATGTTGCCGTAGTGCTTGAACCATAGGATTATAGCAAGCGCAAGTCCAGAGTATTGGGCTATTACGGTTCCGAGGGCTACGCCGACAATGTCCATTTTCAGCCAGATGACAAAGGCAAGGCTCGCGACGATGTTCACGATGTTGAGCGTTATGGCAACTGTCATTGGTGATTTTGAGTTCTGCATTCCGATAAACCAGCCTTTTATTGCATAAAGTCCCAAAGTTGCAGGAGCAGCCCAAATACGCACATAAAAATATGACAATGTGAGATTTAGAGTTTCGTCGCTACAATTGAGTATGAGTCCCGACAGTTTTGCAATCGGGTATTGGAGTGCGATTAGGACTGAGGCGGCGCATAACGCGATAGTAAGTCCGCGGACAAGGATTCTCATTGCTTCGGCCTTGTCACCGGCGCCGTATGCTTGTGCGGCAAGACCGCTTGTGCCCATACGCAGGAATCCGAAGTTCCAGTATATGAGGTTAAATAACGCCGTACCAAGGGCAATGGCACCGATGTAAGTTTCGTCGCCGATATGTCCCACAATCGCCAAATCAACCATTCCGAGAAGCGGAACGGTGATGTTGGTGATTATGTTTGGCAGTGCTAGCCTGAGAATTTCCTTGTTCATTCAGGATTTGCCGGAACTTATAGGATTTCCTTTAGTTTGTCGGCAGCCTTCTTTATTCCGAGCCAAACCTGTGAAATAGAAGCATCAAGCATATAGCAAGGAGCAGAAATTACTCGTTTTTCTGCATCGTAGGCTATTTCGTCGTAGTTGCAGACTGTGTTTTTTCCGCCCATAGCTTCAATTTTAGAGGCTGTACCTGCGTCTTTGCCGGATGTTACGTTGGCACCGAGTACTTTTGCTACAATCACAGGGGCGATGCACAATGCAACTACTGGTTTGCCAGCCTTGTGGAATGATTTTATTGCTGTTTCGACTTCGGGAAGAACCTTCATATTTGCACCGTCGTAGAAGTATGAGCACAAATTCTTTGCAGCACCAAGACCGCCAGGAATCCAAAGCGCATCATAGTCGGAAGCATTGATTTCTTCAATGGGCTTTATGTCGCCACGAGCTATGCGTGCACCTTCGACAAGCATATTTCTGTTTTCTTGTTCTTGTTTCTTTTCCGTTTCTTGGGCTTGTGTGAAATGGTTTACCACTTCAGTCTGATTCTTGTTAGGTGCAAAGCATTGGTAGTTAAGACCATTCATATCTATTGCCAACAACGACAATGTTGCTTCGTGAATCTCGCTGCCGTCACGGCTTCCGCATCCTGATAATATAACTGCTATTTTTTTCATATTGATATTTTTACGTTTAATAAAAAAGCCGAATGCATCGGCTTTTTATGTTATTTCTTGATTTCCAAAAGTTCCACGTCGAATATGAGTGCCGAGTATGGCTTTATTGTTCCACCAGCACCGCGTTCGCCGTAACCAAGCTGATAGGGGATGTAAAGTTTGTACTTGGAACCAACGCTCATAAGCTGCAAGCCTTCAGTCCAGCCTCTGATAACACCGTTGAGTGGAAATTCGGCTGGTTCGCCACGGTCGTACGAGCTGTCGAAAACTGTACCGTCAATAAGAGTGCCTTTGTAGTGAACCTTGACAACGTCGGTTTCTGTTGGCTTCTGTCCTTTGCCTTCGGTGATGACTTCGTACTGCAGACCGCTTTCGGTTGTCTTTACTTCGGGACGTTTTGCGTTTTCTGCAAGGAAGGTTTCGCCTTCAGCCTTTATGCTTTCGTATTGCTTTGCCTGTTCTCTCTGCTGTTCTTCCTGCTTCTTTGTGAAGAATGCCATTATTGTAGCTTCTTCTTCTTCGGCAGTCAAGACTTCTTTTTTGTTCATCTTGTCGGTGAAAGCCTTGAGAACTATTGTCGAGTCGGTTTCGTTGTTGAGGTTGTCGCCTTCATACATGTCGTACAGGCGCATTCCGATGGCATAGCTAAGCGAGTCGTCGAAATTCTTGAGTTCTACCTTTGCATTATCCTTGTTGTTGCACGAAACCATTGCCAGCGAAGCGATGACTGCAACCAATATTATGCTTATCCTTTTCATGTTTATACCTATTATATTATTTCTTGATTTCCAAAAGTTCGACTTCGAAAATAAGTGTTTCGAAAGGCTTAATGTCTTGACCAGCACCACGTTCGCCGTAAGCGAGGTTGTAGGGGATATAGAATTTGTACTTCGAACCTACGCTCATAAGCTGCAAGCCTTCAGTCCAACCTGCAATTACGCGGTTGAGTGGGAATTCGGCTGGTGTGCCACGGTCGTAAGAGCTGTCGAAAACCTTACCTGCGATGGTTGTACCTTTGTAGTGAACCTTAACAGTGTTTGTTGCAGCAGGCTTGTCGCCAGTACCTTCGGTGATGACTTCATACTGCAAACCGCTGGCTGTTGTCTTTACTTCCTTGCGCTTGGCGTTCTTTTCGAGGAACTTTTCGCCCTCTTCAATCTTTTCCTTGTTTTCTTCTCTCTGTTTCTGAGTGAAGAATGCCTCGAGGGCTGTCTCGTACTGGTTGTGGTCGAGTGCCGACTTGCCGTTTACTTCATCTTCGAGACCTTTTTTTATAAGTTCGATGTTTAGGTTTGCAAGGCCGTTCTGTGCGATAGCCTGACCGAACTGCATTCCGATTGCGTAAGCTGCGGAATCTTCCAATGTCTTAAGTTCTACTTTGTTCACGTTTTTTTGAGATTTGGCTGGCAATGCTATTAATAAAGCGAATGCCACAGTTAATAATAATGATAATTTACGCATAGTTTACAAATTTAAAGAGTGCAAAGTAAGGGAAAAAGTTTGAGATGGGGATGAAAAATGTATTATTTTTGCAAACAAAAATGTGATATGGATTTATCAGGTATATGGAACTGGCTGTGTGATTTTTTCTCCAGTCCTGTAATGTGGAACTGGATTATAGGGGCAGTTGTGGTTTTGTTGATTTGGCGATGCATTGTTTTACAGATAAGGTGTGACGATTTGAAGTATGCAAAAAATGATGAATCGTTGAAGAACCAGATATTTCCGCATACTATCAGGAACAAGATTGAAAAGTTCCGTATAGAAACCAAACATTTGAAAAAGCAGACCGATGCTTTGTACGAGGAGATTAATAGTGTGTCTGATTTCCTTGGTGATGAGGCTTATAGCAAAAGCAACTCGGAAGAACGAACTTTGACACCAATATCGGATGAGATAGAAATGATGAAAAAGTACATACAGACATCATGTGGAGGAGATGCCAGTAATGTTACAATAAATGAAAACATTGAAAATTACGATTTTGAGTTGCCCGACAGGATTACAGTTTCGATGATAGAGAATGCGTTCAAGCATGGTGATACATCTGCACCCGACTTTATGAAAATTGACATAACAGAGAAGGAAAATGGCAATTTTGAGATAGTTGTAAGGAATAAAATTAAGCCGGAGGATGTTTCAAAAGACAGGAAACTGTCGGGACTTGGCATACAGAACATGAAGGACAGGATTGCCAATTATAACGAGTATAGTTATGAATATGAGGGGAAAATCTTAAAGACTAGCCGTAACGGTTATTTTTATTTCAAGTTGTTGTTTAAAAAGATATAAGTGAAGAAAAGTTTGTCTTGCTTTTGTTGTAATATTAATTTTGCAAAAACAAATGATTTAAAATGGAAGTTGCTTTAACGATTATTGATGTTGCGTTGCTGATTTGGGGCATTGCTATAACAGTAAAGTATAATAGGCTCCTTCATGAAAAAAATGACCAATTGCTGAAAAATAGGATATTCCCGCATACAATAAGGAATAAAATCGAGACGTTTCGCATAAAGACCAAGCACTTGAAAAAGAAGTCGGATGAATTGTTGGAGTTGAAAAAAATGGCCGACGATTTGTACGATGAGATTAATAATGTGTCTGATTTTCTTGGTGATGAGGCATATAATTCTGATGATAGGGTGTTGGTGCCAATATCTGATGAGATTGATATGATTAGGAACTACATAAAGACATCGTGTGGACAGAATGCTAGTAATATTGTACTGCATGTGAATGTAATTAATTACGATTTTTCGCTGCCCGACAGGATTACAGTTTCGATGATAGAGAATGCATTCAAGCACGGTGACACCTCTGCTCCTGATTTCATGAGGATATATATAACAGAAAAAGATGGTGATTATGAGTTTGTGGTAAAGAACAAAATGAGGGTAGAGGATTATTCCGGAGATAGGAAACTGTCTGGGCTTGGGGTGCAGAACATGAAGGACAGGATTGCCAATTATAATGAATATAATTATGAATATAAAGGTAGCATTTATGTTGCCAATAAAAAAGGATATTTTTATTTTAAGTTGTTGTTTAAAAAGATATAAGTATGTCGAAGATTAAATTTGCAGTAATTGAGGACGAAGAGGATTTCCTTGAGGACAGATGTGAAGTCTTGGATGAAATAGCCAAAGATTGCAATCTTGAAGTAACCTTGAAAGCCCGTAGTTCAAAAGAATTTTTCGAAAAGTACAATGCCAACCCCGACAATGTTGATGCTATGATTCTCGACATCGATCTTGGCGAGGGTCGTACAGGTTTAGACATTGTT
>CACWOG010000246.1 GCA_902762455.1 uncultured Bacteroidia bacterium
AGTCCGAAACCACTATGAGGTACTGTACCGAACTTACGTGTTTCAAGATACCACCACATATCTTTCTTCGGAATATTGCGTTCTTCGATTGTTGCAAGAAGTTTTTCGTAGCTTTCCTCACGCTGTGAACCGCCAATGATTTCGCCAATCTGCGGGAAAAGAACGTCCATTGCGCGAACAGTCTTTCCGTCCTCGTTCTGCTTCATGTAGAAGGCCTTGATTTCCTTCGGGTAGTTGATAAGGATTACAGGACGCTTGTAGTGCTTTTCGACGAGGTAACGCTCATGCTCGCTCTGCAGGTCAACGCCCCACTTGTCAACCGGATATACGAACTTGCCGGTCTTGTTAGGCTTCGAGTTCATAAGTATGTCGATAGCCTCGGTGTAAGTTACACGGGCGAAATCGTTGTGCAAAACAAATTCGAGACGTTCGATAAGATTCATCTCATCGCGTTCGTTTGCAGGTTTCTGCTTCTGTTCTTCCTCGCGGCGCTTGCTGAGGAATTCGATATCGTCGCGGCAGTTGTCGAGAGCATACTTAACCAAATATTTCAACATTTCCTCGGCGAGGTTCATGTTGTCCTCGAGGTCGAAGAAAGCAACTTCGGGCTCAATCATCCAGAATTCGGCAAGGTGACGCGGAGTATTTGAATTTTCGGCACGGAAAGTAGGTCCGAAAGTGTAAATCTGCGACAATGCAGTTGCAGCAAGTTCGCCTTCGAGCTGACCCGAAACCGTCAGGTTGGTCGATTTGCCGAAGAAATCCTGCGAATAGTCAATCTTACCTTCTTCGGTACGTGGCAAATTGTTCAGGTCCAAAGTCGTAACTTGGAACATTTCGCCAGCACCCTCGCAGTCGGAACCAGTGATAAGCGGAGTGTGAACATTGTAGAACCCCTTGCTGTTGAAGAAGTTGTGAATTGCAAATGTCATTGCATGACGGATGCGGAAAATTGCTCCGAAAGTATTGGTACGGAAACGCAAGTGGGCGATTTCGCGGAGAAATTCAAGGCTGTGACGCTTTGGCTGCAGAGGATATTCGTCGGGATTTGCATCGCCGAAAACGGTAATGTCCTTTGCCTGCAGTTCTACCTTCTGTCCGCTACCCATCGACTCGACGGTCTTTCCGTCAACCGACAGAGCCGCACCAGTGTGAACACCAGCCAGTTTCTGTTCCAATTCGGGATTTACATCCAGCACCACCTGAAGGTTATTTATAGTAGAGCCATCGTTCAATGCGATGAAACATACGTTCTTGCTAACACGCTTAGTCCTAACCCAACCCATTACGGTTGTTTCTTTTCCAAATTCCGTGGAGTTCAGCACTTCACTAATCTTAGTTCTATTCATATACGTTAAAAATTTCGTGCCACAAAATTACACAAAATTTCTTATTGAAAACCCAAGTCAAGATTATAAAAAACAAAAAACATATTTATGACTTCTTCTATCATTGTGCTGTTGCAAGGCCTCTGTTCCCAGCACAACATAGCATCATTAGCCTAAATTGCGTCGTATTTATAACTGAATGATACCGAGCCTCCAATTGCCAACACGTTTTATTCTGTGTTATTTCTCTTGACTATCAAACCGATTGCGAATCTCTGTTCTATACCATTATATTAATATATAAAAAAGATAAACTCTCTGTTAAATTTTTTAGAAGTTTTTTATTTCAAATGTGTTATTTTATATGACGAAAAACAATGTTAAAAAACATTTTTCCAGATAAGAAAATATTATTAATATTGTGAAATTTTTAAATGTACATAGATATGGCAAACACACCAATTTGTGACACAGTTATCAACGAACAATGCCGTAAGTTGGGAATCAACAACATAGGCAAATCGACAATCAGAGAAATTGTCGGATTAGTTAATTGCATAGAAAAGGAAACTGGCGAGAAATTCGTCAGGATGGAGATGGGCGTACCTAGTTTGAAGCCGCCAAAGGTCGGCACCGATGCCGAAATAAAGGCTCTCAACGACGGCGTTGCCGCAATCTACCCGATGGTTGACGGTGTTCCCGAACTCAAGAAGGAAGCATCAAGGTTTGTGAAGAATTTCATCGGCGTTGACATATCACCAGAGTGCTGCATTCCGACAGTCGGTTCAATGCAAGGCGGTTACGCAACCTTCCTCACCTGCTCGAACCTCGACCCAAAGAAGGACACTGCCCTTTTCATCGACCCTGGATTCCCTGTTCAGAAACAGCAGTTCAATGTGATGGGACACAAGTACGAAAGCTTTGATGTTTACGATTACCGTGGCGAAAAACTTCGCGACAAACTGGAATCGTACCTCTCGAAGGGCAACATCAACTCCATCATCTACTCCAACCCCAACAACCCAAGCTGGATTTGTTTCACCGACGACGAACTGAAAATAATCGCCGAGGTTGCCGACAAGTACGATGCAATAGTTATCGAAGACCTTGCATACTTCCGTATGGACTTCCGCGACGACACCTATCATCCCGGATTCCCGCCTTACCAGGCATCGGTAGCAAACTACACCGACAATTACATCCTTATGATTTCGGGCTCCAAGGCTTTCAGCTATGCAGGTCAGCGCGTGGCAGTTGTGGCAATTTCCGACAAGGTTTTCCACCGCTCCTATCCTAACCTACAGAAGCGTTTCGGCAGAGACCAGTTCGGTGCAACATTCGTAATGCGAATCATCTATGCATTGAGTTCTGGCGTTTGCCACTCGGCACAGTATGGTCTGGCTGCAATGCTAAAGGCTGCAAACGATGGCACTTTCAACTTCATCAAGGACATCGAGGAGTACGGCAAGCGTGCCGAAAAGATGAAGAAACTTTTCGTTGATGCAGGATTTAACATCGTGTACGACAAGGACATCGACAAGGATTTGGCAGATGGTTTCTACTTCACTATTACCTACAAGGACTGGACAGGTGACAAATTATTGGAAGAACTTCTGCACTACGGAATCAGCGCAATCACCCTCGACAACACCGGCAGCAAGAAGTACGGACTTCGCGCCTGCGTATCGCAGATTACGCCCGACAAGATGGAATTGCTCGAAAAGCGCCTCGAAATCTACAAGCAGAACCACTAGGATATGCAGGAACTGTCGCCGAAGAAACAGGAAATTTTCGAACTAATCAGGGCAAAATACGCAAAAACCTTGGTTAGGAAAGGCGACATTTATGTCTATGACGGTTCAATCCTGCACATTGTGGAAGAAAAGAAAAAAGTAATAAAGGTAAGCAGCGTCCTGAACATGAGATACTGGGTGCTGCTACTTTTTTTGGTTATCACAGGGCTTTGTCTCGGTATTGTAGGCATTGACCTAACCCTAATAATAGCAAATCTGATTGCAATTAAGGCAAAAAGAACAAAAAAAGCTAAACTAACCTCAATAATAAACTGATGCCCAAAGTATTAAGGATAATAAACAGATTTAATCTCGGTGGTCCAACCTACAATGTAAGCTACCTTACA
>CACWOG010000247.1 GCA_902762455.1 uncultured Bacteroidia bacterium
GGTCTTCCGCCATGCCGTTCCATTTTTTTATCTCGTTAATCGAGCAACTGTATTTCATTGAAATGCGGAACAGATTATCGCCGGCAACCACCTTGTGTATTACCAGCTTGTCGCGCTTTATGGTTGACGGAAGTTCCTCGGTGGCGATTATCGAATCGTTCACCTGCTGCGGAACATTCTGCACCTCGGTCATCTTCGATAGGAAGACGGTAGTTTTGTCAAACGGCATTGTGAGTGTGTGGTATTCACCATCGTTTGGAATGTAGGAAAGCAGATATTGCGGGTTCAGTGCCTTTAGTGTTTCGTAGTCGATGCCAGCGGTTTGCGCAACATTTTTCAGGTGAATAGGACCTTTTACCTGCAAGGTGTCGGTTTTCATGTATTCGATGTAGTCCTTGTTGGGGAAAAGGTTGTGTTCGGCGTGATACTGCATCAGGTATTCCATTGCAATGAATGCACCGACATAGTTTTTCATCTGTTCGGTGAAAAACGGCAGCAAATCCCAGTGGTTTGTTTTTCCTCCGCTGCGTTCGATTGCGTTTTTGACCGTGCCTTGTCCGCCGTTGTAAGCCACAAGTGCAAGTTGCCAGTCGCCAAAGGTTTCGTAGAGATAGCGCAGGTAGCGGCAGGCGGCGTCGGTCGATTTGCGCACATCGCGGCGCTCGTCGATGTAGGTGGTGACTTTCAAGCCCATGACATCGGCTGTTGGCTTCAGGAACTGCCATAATCCAACTGCGCCAGATTTTGAAATTGCGTTAGGGTCGAGCGACGATTCCACGGCAGCCAAGTACTTAAGTTCGAGCGGAAGTCCGTATTTTGCAAAATATTCCTCGAAGATTGGGAAGTAGTATGCCGACAGTCCGATTACCTTCTGCATTTTGGGGCGATTGCTAAGTCCGTATGCTTTTATGTATTTCAGAACCACATCGTTATATTCCAGCTTTATGCTTGTGAGTTCGTCGAGGTTGGCGATGCGCTTTTCATAGACTATTTCGGGGTAGTTTGGCGCTTTCAGTTGCCTGATGCTGTCGGGAATGCTTGAGGGCGAACGCCACCAGACATTCACAGAATCGTACATTCTGCCGATTGAAGAATTAATGCGGTTGATATATGTAGTGTCGGACTGCGAAATTGCTGTCAACGAAATGGTTATTGCCGATATAATTAGAATTATCCGTTTCATCTGTAAATACAATTCTACAAAAGTCGGGAGAAAAAATCAAACGTGAACGTTGTCTATCAACAAAGTATCAACAATAGGTTATTCATTATTTTGTTGATTGCAGTTTATAAGCCTTTGGCGGTCACGAATCCCTGCGAAGACGGATTTCGGCGACCTTTTTAAACAAATACGAAGCATAGCGGAGTATACCTTGATTGCCGCCTTGGCTGGTGAGCGTTAAGAAAATCGGAGAAACGGAACGTAAAAAGTCAGTCTGTTTGAAGTCGAAGTGAAACGCAGACAAGTTTCTGACTTTTAGTGGAGTGTCGCTGATTTTTAGCGAAGCAGACTCAGCGGGCACACTTTTTTTGTTTACTTTGTTTGGTGACAAAAAAAGTAAATGCCATCGCGGCATGAGCGGAATAATTATTATTGTTAGAAGATTTTGTTTAGATGTTTTCAAAAAATGTGTTGTCCGATTTGTGAAAAAATATTACCTTTGAAATTTGATTAAATGCGAATACTGATGAAGTACAAAATAATAGCCTTATCCCTTGTGTTATTGGGAGTTGTGACGATGATACTGGTGTCGTGCAGCAATGAAAAATCGGCTGTGTCCGACGTCTATGATGTGATTCCCGACAACTCGTCGTTGATAATAAGTACTTCCGACATCGATTCCGTGTCGTCGCTTGTGTCAAAAGACAATGCCTTGGTTGCTATGCTGTATTCGCAGAAGTCGGAACTTGGAATGCCTATTTGCCGTGTTGTGGATAGCCTTCGCGACATTGATATGTTTGCAGGTCATCTTATGCAGGACGCTGTGGTGGCTGTAAGGAAGGACGGCAACAGCGGACTTTGCCAGCTGTATGTGTGCAAGACCGATGCTGTTGATGAAAATTCGTTGGCAGGTCTGGTCGATACGTTGAAGCATAAGGGTTTGGAGTCGCGCATATTCAACGAAATAGAAATTCTGAAATGCAGGCTTGCCAATTCAAATTCGTCAGTTTTTGTAAGTTTTGCTAATGGGCTGGCTTTGTTCTCGTCATCTTCGCGGTATATGGAAGATGCTTTGCAGTGCTTGTCGGGAAATGGCAAGCGCCTGAAGGATGATGCTTGTTTTGCAAAGGCATTTTCGGCATCGGGCAAGAACGAACTTGCAAATGTATTCGTCAACACAAGGCGGTTTTCCGATATTTTTTCCAGCGAACTGTTCGACGACAATGCTTTGGTTCGCAATTTCAGGTCAATCGACGGATGGCTCACCTTGGATATGCTCAGCGGAAGCCCTGTTTCGTTCAATGGTTTCCAATATGCCGAATCTGATTCATCAAGTTTTGTGTCGTTTGTTAAATCGCAGCCGGCAATCGAGTTCAATGCCTTTTCGGTGATTCCCGAAAGGTCGTCGGCGTATATGCTGGTGTCGTTTGCCGATGCGCAGGGTTACGACAATGCCTTGTCGGAATATATGGAATCAACTGGAAAGCTGGCGGAACGCAATAGGAAGGTTGCCGACATGAACAAGGCTTTTGGCTTCGATGCGAAGGCTAAGTTCTATTCGATTGTAAAGCGTGAGTTTGCCTACATTGTGTGCGACAACGATGCAAATCAGGAAAGGGGCGTTTATGTTGCCTGCGGACTGCATTCGCAGTCGGCGGCAGAACTGGAACTTAGGAATATGGTTCCTGACGAAAACATCCGTAGCCTTGGCGATGGCGCAGTTACAGTATTTTCGTTGCCATACGACGATATTCCCGCAGCCTTGTTCGGCGATATGTTTGCCAACTGCCGTGGAAACTATGTGTTCTTCATTGGCAACTTTATGGTTTTTGCAAATTCAATGGACGACATCAAGGCTCTGGTTCGCGACGTTTCGCTTAACAACACTATGAAGGCAAGCATTTCGCACAGGGAATTCCTTGGCAAGTTCTCTACGACTTCGACCATGTTCCTTTATTACAACTTCCCGTGCGGAACCGAAATGCTGAAGCGCGTATTGTCGAGGCAGTATTCGTCCGACATTGATGCGAAACGTAGTGCAATAGGTGACAACGGCGTGTGCGGGGTTCAGTTCAAGTGTATGGACGGACTGGTATTCTGCAACTTGTCGTTTGGCGAACTCGATAGCAAGCACATTGCAGAATCGGAAATTATATGGGAGACAAACATCGGTGCGGCTGTGGCAATGAAGCCGTGCTTTGTGAAGAATCACGATACAGGTGAG
>CACWOG010000248.1 GCA_902762455.1 uncultured Bacteroidia bacterium
TATTCTACAATTCATTTTGTTCTTATGTTCTTGTCGTTTTGTTGGTCGTTTATTAGTCGTTGCTCGCAACGACTCTACTATTTTTTCTCTTGTCGTCCAACTTTAAACTTTCAACTATTAAATTTTTACTTCCCAATGCCCCCCCCTATCGGGACCAACACGAACAATAAATCCTTTTTCTCGTAATGTATTTAAATGAACACGTATAGTATCCCTATGCTTCCCTGTCATATCAGACAACTTATCATAGGTAATCTTTGGATTATCCTTTAACAACGAAACTATCAAAACATCTAAATCATCCAATTTTTCAGGCGGATTTTCAGGCGGATTTTCAGGCGGATTTTCAGGCGGATTTTCAGGCGGATTTTCTATGATTGTTCTCTTAACCTCCATCCTTCTGAACACCACCAAAGCGCAGTCCATCTTTTCATCACGAAAACTTACGAGTTTGGAGTCTTCTTCATTCCACTGCTGCATCTTGTCCAATCCAAAACCAGCATTCTCACACAACTTGGCGCAACGGAACAATTTGGCAATAACTGGATTGCGAGGAATAGAAACATCCGTACGTAGCAGTTCGTCAATTGGTCGAGGGAAACCGCCTGGATTTTCAAACTCAATACGGTCTGTAAACACCCTTATCCGCGACTTCATCGGACTGAAATAATCAGCATGCATAAGCATATTTACCAAGGCCTCACGAAGAGCATCCAACTTAGGCGACTCTTCAATGCCAACACCCATCTGGTTTATTCCCACAAAAACATTATCCGCATACAACCTAAGTCTCTGTATTATAGCCAGATAATATTCCCAAATATTTTCCATTTCCGAAATTCGGAATGTATATCGGTTCGTAGCATTAGCATATGATGTTCCTGGAATCTCAAAATAATCAATTCTAAAATCAGCAAAATGATGCCCTATTGACAATTCGTTACCAAACATCAGCAAGCCTCCGTATGTAAGACTTCCATTCTTGGTAATCTGCAATTTCTCGCAAAATTCAGTATCGTCCAGATTATTGTATTTCAGATTCTCGTTGAAGACCTTTAAGTACCTGCGGTAACTTTCAAACGAACTCTTATTCAAATCACTGAACGATGTTTCTGGCACGACTTTTCCCGACATCATACCGAAACTCTGATTGCGGAACATTGCATTTCGCTCGTATTCTGTCGCACGCTGGTCGCCACTTCCGTTTCTTATGAATGTATTTTGCAAAGAATTGAAATAAACGGGCTTCTGCGATGACAGCGGAATGTATATTGCAAATACTATTTTTCCATCAATGTCAAAACGGGTTATGGTGGCATCAATAGGCGCATTGAATTTTTGACTGCCACGCAAGGTTGAATAAAAATCCTGTTCAATTTTTTCAGGATTGTCTAACCCTACAATCTTATATTGTCCTCCTTTTTGAGCAACCCCCAGAACAATCCACCCACCAGCAGTATTGCTAAACGCACTAACAGTTTCCCAAATGTTCTTTGGCAGTTCCGAACGGGATTCCTTCACCTCAAAATCGTCCCATTCTATTGTCGTCAACCTATCTAGCAATTCCTGTCTGGTCATAAAAATACTAATTGACAATTGAAAATTATTATTGTATTATCAACGCAAAACATTGCATCGCTACAAAATTACCAATATTTTTTATTCCACAATTCATTTTGTTCTTATGTTCTTGTCGTTTGGTTGGTCGTTTATTAGTTGTTGCTCGCAACGACTCTACAGACTACAAACTCTTAACTGTTAACTTTTAACTCTTAACTATTTTTCATTGTTTTTCCATTTTAGAATTCAGCAAAATAGATTTTCCCTCCTTAGTAAGCCTATACTTTTGTGTTGGACTTTTTGGAGAATTAGGCTGTGTCATTTCAACAAAACCGGCAGAAATGGCAGGTGCAAGGTAGTTTTCAATAAACATACGACGACTTGTAAAACCAAGTTCCTGCATCATTGCCATAACAGACATCTCATCAGACAAAATATTAAGCAAATTTATTACTTGTATTGACACATTACTTGTGCTGTTACTTGTGCTGTTACTTGTGCTGTTACTTGTGCTGTTACTTGTGCTGTTACTTGTGCTATTACTTGCCACCTTCTGCGAATCAATAATAACTACCGGAGCGGTTGTCTGTACATCTCCCTGTCCTTGAGAGCCTTCAGAAATGCATTGTTCACCGTCTATGATTCTATTGTAAACCACTGTTGAACAAACCAAATCACTACTAAAATCGACTTTTCGACTTGTCAGTCTCTCCCAAGTCAGCATCTTGTCAATACCGTAGCCAGCATTTTCGGAGAGTTTAGCAAAACGAAACAATTTTACAAGTATCGGATTGCGTGGCATTGAGTGCATCTGTGTCCTCAATTCACTCAAATCAAACATAAAGCGACCTGGATTCTGAAACTCGATGCGATTCGTAAAAACCCGAATGGTAGAGTGCATCGGACTGAAATATTCGGCATGGACAAGCATATTCACAAGCCCCTCGCGCAATGCGTATAATTGCGAATTGTCATCAGGCGAAAAACCATCTGGACCAGTAGTAAAAGGAGCATCAATATGCGTTCTAAGTCGCTGTATAAAAACATTATAGTATTCCCAGATATTTTCTTGTTCGGGCATACGGAATGTATAGCGCACAGTTGCATCCGAAAAACTTGTACCGGGTATTTCAAGCATATCAATCCAAAAATTGCTGACATAATACTGAATCTCATCACGCTTGCCAAACATAAGCAAACTTCCGTATGTCAATTTGCCTTTCTTTGTAATACCCGTTTTCTCACAAAACTCAACAAGAGGGAGTTGACTATATGGAAACTCTGGATTAAACGCCCTGATTCTATTCAGATACGACTCAAGCGAATTGCGATTCAGCATTTCAATAGACGAATCCTCAATAACCTGCTCGCTCTTCGTACCAAAGGCTTGGTCTCGCAACATTGCCGTTATTTCCATATCGGTTGCCCTGCGGTCGCCACTTCCTGTCCGAATAAAAGTGTTTTGTATCGAATTGAAATATATAGGTTTGAGCGGAGATGATGGAATCCAGAATGCGAGGACAAGGTTATCGTCAATTTTGTATTTTTTAGGAACAACGGCAATCAAATGATTCAACTTCTGCTGACCACGGATAACATTCAACAAATCAGACTCAATCTTTTCTCCGTTGGAAACACCAACGACATCAAAACCACTGCCACTTTGCTTTACTCCCAGCACAATCCAACCTCCCGAAGTATTGGCAAAAGCACAGACACTCTCCCAAATATTCTTGGGCAATTCCGTGGCAGCTTCCTTAACCTCGAAGTCGTCCCACTCAATGTCTTTCAACTTTGCTATTAGTTACTCTTAACTTTTAACTAATTAGCCGTTGCTCGCAACGACTCTACAGCGACTGTTAACTATTAACTTTTAACTCTTAACTGTTTTTTCTTCATCGTGTTTACAACTGACGACAGCATCTTCAATATTTCCTTACATTCCGCGTCGTAATCCTTATACATCTCATCGTCAATATAACCCGTAGCATTTAATAGTTCAAGCCAATATTCTGTTTCCGAAGTCTCCTTTAAAGCTATCGACATCTTAGCAATGAAATCAGGTTCAGTCTGACCATATAAGCCTTCGGAAATATTTGCGCATATCGTAGTTCCGCTTCTCAGCACCTGCTTCGACAGCACATATTCATGCTTCGTATCGCACAAATACTTGTATAAAGAAACAATCTTAACAGCAAAATCGAATGCCTTATTTCTTACAATGCTTTCTGCCATAACTCTTAACTTTTAACTACAAACTCTTAACCAGTTTGTTGTTGCTCGCAACGACGCTACAGAGACTCTTAACTGTTAACTTTTAACTCTCAACTATTATTATGACTCTCGTCAGCAACTCTTAACTTTTAACTCTTAACCCTTAACTGCCCTTACACCGTGTCCATAAAATCCTTCTCTACCTTATTAAATATAATTATTCCCACAAACAATAACAGCAACATAAATCCAAAGCTATATGCCAGCCAGCACCACGAGAACACACCGCTACCGATGGCGCCATACTTGAAGGTTTCTATTATTGAGGTCATGGGGTTCAACTGGAAAATCCACTGCTTGTCGACAGGCATAGTGTTAAGCGGATATATCACCGGTGTTGCATACATCCACAGCTGCACACCGAACTGAAGCAAGAAGGTAAGGTCTCTGTACTTGGTTGTCATCGAGGAGAATATAATACCAAAACCAAGTGCTAGACCTGCACTCATCACCACCAGCAAAGGGAACAAAAAAGCATACCAATTAGGCACAATGCCTGCACCCT
>CACWOG010000249.1:0-653 GCA_902762455.1 uncultured Bacteroidia bacterium
GAAAGCATCGAGATAATTACCAATCCATCAGCAAAATACGCTCCCGATGGCGTAGGCGGAATTATCAATGTAGTGCTGAAAAAGGAAAAGCGCAAAGGCTACAACGGACAGGTTTCGGCCAACTACGGCAACAACAACACCTTCGGAGGAAGCGCACTGTTCAACTTCCGCACCCAGAAGCTTAACTTCTTCGTCGGTGGCGAATACAACCGCCGCATGAGCAAAAGTTTCGGCAAGTCGGAACGCGAAACCTACCTTAACACAGCCAAGGATTCCATGTTCTGCCTAAACAACCAGAACTCAGGACTTTACGGCAGACAAAGTTGGAACGCCCGCGCAGGTATGGACATCTACATTACCGACAACGATGTAATTACAATTTCGGGCAAATATGGCTCGCGCGGACATGGAGGAAACGGCATTACCGAAGCCGAGACCTTCTATTTCAACAAGTTGGACTCACTGATTTACGACCCGCACACATATATGCTCGGTGACCCGTACTCGTACTACACCGATGAAATTTCGAAGCGCAGGAACAACTACTGGAGCGGAGACATCAACTACCAGCGCAAGTTTGCAAAGCCCGGACACGAACTGCAGTTGTATTTCAACTATTCGGCAAACCGTTCCAACAACTACAACGAATACAC
>CACWOG010000249.1:698-4055 GCA_902762455.1 uncultured Bacteroidia bacterium
CTATGTGCTTCCATTCAACGAGAAGTCGAAACTCGAAGCCGGCTACGAAATCAACATCCGCAACCAGACGAACGACTACAGGTACAACATTTATCAGAACGATGTCTGGGAAGAAGACACTTTGCGCTATAGTCCATACGACTTCGACCTTAATGTGCAGTCGGGTTATGTGATTTACTCGAATTTCTGGAAAAACTTTGGTTATCAGGTAGGTTTGAGAACAGAATACACAAACCGTCTGTTTGCAATTCCCACTGGCGACTATGCCTACAAGAAGTTCGACTTTTTCCCATCGGTACACCTATCCTACTCGTTCTCAGAAGATTTGCAGTTGATGGGAAGTTACAGCCGCCGTCTCGAGCGTCCGCGTCCGTGGAACCTCAACCCAATGACGCAGGTGGAAGACCCCAACAACATACGCCGTGGAAATCCGGCACTTAACCCCGAATACACAAATTCGTACGACATGTCGCTGCAAAAGCGTTTCGGTGAACATTTTGTTTCGTTCGAACTTTACGCACGACAGACTAACGACCTGATACAGAATGTAACGCTTGTCGATACCGCCAATTCAAACATGTACATCAAGACATTCGACAACATCGGCAAGGACTTGTCGCTCGGTAGCGAAATCATGGGCAACTTCAACCCCTGCAAGTGGTACAACCTGAATGCAAGCGTAAACGCCTACTACTATTCTATAAAGTCGCAGACATACCGTAGCAACAGCACATTCACTTGGCGAGTAAGGATTAACAACACTTTCAGAATCAAGAAGTCGGGAACAAACATCCAGTTTGGCGGATTCTACGACGCACCGTCAATCACAGCTCAGGGACGCAGCGCAGGCAGAATTGCGTTTAATCTTGGCATCAAGCAGGACTTCCTCGACAAGAGGCTCTCGATCAGCGTAAACTTCCGCAACCTGTTCAATACCATGAAGTTCAACACGACCACGGAGACCGACTACCTGTACTACCATGTAACACGTGCAAACACTTGGCCAAATTTCAATATTTCAATAACATATAAGATTAACGATTTCAAGAAACGCAAAGATAAAGACGGAGATTCAGACGATGACGGCGGAAGTGAAATGTAGGAGAATAATACTGGGAATCATAGCACTATCGTGCATTTGCGTATCGGCAAACGCACAAGTTTACATAAGCGATCACAAGATAAACAAGACTACAAAATGTCTGTTTTCGGAATATGAAACATCATTTTCGACATATAGGTTGGAAGATGGTGACATTTATGTTGACGAATTTATTATTAACATGGAACTGCCAGAAAGCGGTTCGCTCGATGAAGTGTCGGAAAAAGACATTCGTAAAAAGATCTCCACAATTGTCATTGGCGATTCGGCAGAAATAAACCCCGAAAACCTGATTGACAAATACATATCAGAAAAATTTCTTTCAAAATACGAAACCCACAAGATTACCGGCGACAACGAATGCAACAATTTCATTTCAACCATCAAAAGCAAGAACTCAATGCTATCGGACGAAATGCTTTGGGAACCAGCATACTACGGAAGTATATCTGGAAAACTTATCTTTCAGACCAACACGTTTCTTTCGTACAGCATTACCGAAAAATCATGCAATGCAATGACCTGCATCAGAAAAGAAACAACATTCGTCTACGACATAGTAAACAAAAGATTTCTTAGCGAAAACGACTTCCTTCTTCCAGAAAAAAACGAAGCATACTTGGAACTCTTAAGGAACACAATGACAAGGGAGCAAAAACTTGCGTACAACAAGCCAGAAGTAAATTACAACAGCAATTTCTACATTGATGAATACGGACTAACATATGTTTTCAATTCCGACAAGTATCTTGATGAATACGAAGCGACAATACATGTACTGCTGAACGGTAAATATATAAGACAATTCACTAAAACAGAATCAGTTGTATATAAATTCTTTAACATCGGACAAGTAGAACGCGCAAAAGCAAAAAAGCAGAATAAAACTATTGCAATTAATTGACAAGTGATAATGGGCTAAAAGGCTAGCAGAAAAGCAGTCTGTCTGTCGGCAAGGCAGTTGGACTTTTAGACTTCAAGCCTTTGAGCCTTCAAGCCCCTGCAACTAGAAACATAGAAACGGCGAAGCCATATAAACTTAGAAACAATTAAAAATGGACAAGAAAGAACTAAGAAAACAAATAAAGGCGCTCAAGAGACAGCATACAGCCGAACAGCTTGAGACTCAGTCGAAAGCAATAATGGCGAAGGTCGAATCGCATCCCGATTTTGCCAAGGCAAACATCGTCATGCTGTACTACTCGCTTCCCGACGAAGTGCAGACCGCCGATTTCATTGCCAAGTGGCGCAACCGCAAGCAGATAATTCTGCCTACCGTTGTCGGCGACGACATAATTCCCGTAAAGCTTGATGCCGACACCACTTTTGCAAAAGGCGACTTCGACATACAAGAGCCTCAGTCGGTGGAATATACTGGCGGATACGACCTTATAATCGTCCCGGGCGTAGCATTCGACAAAGATGGCAATCGTCTTGGTCGTGGTCGCGGCTATTACGACCGCTTCCTTTGCAAACACACTGGTGTCAAAAAAATTGGCATCTGCTTCGATTTCCAGCTTGTCGATGAGATTCCGACCGAACCTACCGACATCAGAATGGATGAAATTATCAGTTTGTAATATGAGATTTTATAAGAAAAAAAAGGAAGATGTCATTCCGCAAGTTAGAACAATAACGCGATACGGAACGGGGAGCGTAATATTGTTCAACTATGCGAAATCTCCAATTAGCACAAAAAGGAGATTCCGCATAAACGAACTCACAAGCAACGTACCTTATGCTGTTCGTTCTGTCTTGCGGAATGACACCATCCAAAAAATTAAAGAATGAAAATCGCATGTAATATATTAAAGTGGATATTTATCTCACTTGGGATAATAACGCTTATAATAAACATCTTTGCACTCACCCCACTCCCATTCTACATGCATCGCAGTCTCGGCGAAGACGCATCGTGGGAAAATGATTCCACCACACAATTCACCCCCGACTACATCATAATGTTCGGCGGAGCAGGAATGCCCTCCGAAAGCAACCTCATACGACTGTATTACACTGCCGAAATCGCAGGCAAACTGCACAAGCCGATTATACTTGTCCACCCCGAAGACTCTGTGTGTCAAGCAGAAATGACAAAATACCTTGTCAACACCGGCATATCTTCCGACAGCATAATGTATATGACAGGCGGAAGCAACACCCGTTCCCAGTCGGTTTGCCTTGCCGACAGCTTTCCGCAGTTAAAAGATGCTTCATCGTTGATAATCACCGCACCCGAGCACCTTGCCCGAACC